>JBKKBW010000220.1:0-2606 GCA_046713635.1 Dehalococcoidia bacterium | reverse complement strand
CCGCTTCACCGACACAGACCTGGAACGAACGAACTAGGGTCTGTGGTATTATCGCGCCATGATCGCGACGCCTTCCACTCAACAAGCAGCCCTCCAAACGTCATACACGATCCAGGGTCGCGAAGTGCGCTTGCCTGTCGAGGTTCGAGACGCCACAGCAGCGGTAGCGTACTACCTCGTGTCCGCGGCACGCGCTCAGCAGCTAATCGCGCCAAGCGGCTTACGCGTAGTGCATGTCCTGCCCGGCAAAACGATCTGTACGATCGGAACAATGAACTACAAGGACGGTGATCTCGGGACCTATCTCGAGATCGCGGTTACGTTCTTCGTACACGAGCCAGGCAGGCGGCCCCTGCCCGTTGTCGGGACGCTGCTCGGCTTCGCCCGTGGAGACGTCGCCGCGTACATACATCGCTTGCCGGTCAACGGCGCGTTTACCTGCGAGGCAGGGCGTACGATCTGGGGCTTCCCGAAGGTTGTCACCGACATTTCGCTCGCGATCGCTGGCGACGAAGAGACGGCGATGCTGCGAATCGATGGCGAACCCGTGCTGACACAAACGATGCGTGTCAGCGGCAAGCGCTCGTTTCCGAGGCGGACGCAGATATCGTATTCGCTTCTCGATGGTGTGCGTTACCGGACGCCTTCGACGATGGTGGGAGATGCAATCTGTGCTCGTTTTCGCGGCGCGACGATCTCGCTAGGCAAGCACCCGATCAGTGACGAGCTGCGATCGCTCGGACTGAGCGAGCGGGCCCTGTTCAGTACCTACATCGGAAAGATGCGCGGCGATTTCTTCGCCGCGGAGGCTCAGCCTCTTCAGCGCGGCGGTTCGTAGATCTCTACGGCACTACTTACGGAGAGATTCGGGGTCGGGCCGCCACCGATAACATAGACCAAGCCATCGACGGTCTGCGCCGTTAGGCCATGACGCGCGGTTGGCAGATCGGGCGCAGCCATCCAGCTATTCGACGCGGGGTCGTACACTTCGTGCTGCGGAAACGTCGTACCTCCCGGCGTTAGGTCCTCTCCTCCGACTACGTGTATGTTCCCTTCGATTGTCGCGGACGCCAGCCCGCCGCGAGCCGTGGGCATCGGAGCAAGGGTCTCCCAGCTATCACTCTCCGGATCGTAAACCTCGACTGTCGTGACGTTTACGCTGTTCCATCGGCCGCCGATGACGTAGACACGGCCATTCACTACGGACGCCGTCAGATGCTCGCGCTGCGTGGGCATCGGCGCGAGCTCGCTCCACGTGTCAGTCGCAACGTCGTACACGAATGGCACGGTAGACTGCGCGCCAACGCCACCCATAACGTAGATCTTGCCGTTGAGGGCGGCGGTGGCGGCCGCCCCGCGCCCCGCCGGCATGGCAGAGCAAGGCGTCCACTCGTCAGCTACCGGATCATACCTGTACGTATCGCTGGAGAACGACGAGAAGCTCGTACGGTAGCCGCCTGCGACGAACATCTTGCCATCGATAGCCACGGCGCCCGTGTGGTGCAGCGTCGTGGGGAGCGTTGCTGCTGTTGACCATGTGCCTGCTGCTGTATCGTACGCCTCGACGACGTTGTTAGGCGTACCATTACCCCGGAACCCCCCAACAACGTAGACCTTGCCATCTAGCGCTGCCGATGTTACTTCCGTACGGGCCGTCGGCATCGGTGCGCCCTCGATCCATGATCCGGCACCAGCGATCCCGGCGGCAGGAACTAACGTCGTCTGAAGAACAAGCAGGGCGTCGACTGAGTTGATGCGACTGTCCCTGTTGACGTCCGCGTTTTGCTCGCAGAGGACGCGATCGATTAGGCCAGCGTTCCGCTGAAGGATGAGTGCTGCGTCAATTGCGTTGACTGTGCCATCGCAATTCGCATCACCCGGCTGGAACTCCGGCGTTGAGGTGGGTGCGGTGGGTGAAGCCGTCGCGGCTGGCGTAACACCAGAGCCGCACGCCGCGCCGCTCGGCTCAGTCTGACCGTCAATGGATGACGGTGCCGCCGTCGCTATGGCGCCCACTACAAGCACCAGCAGTACACCCGCGACCGCTGGCCGCTTCACGGACTAATCTGAAGCTTCGCATAGACGCCCAGGTGATCGGACGGAAACAGATCGGCGTCAAGTGCGTGCGGCCTATCGAACGCGAGGCCGGCTTCCTGTACCTGCGTGCCCGAGACGAAAATGTAGTCTAGGCAGCCTGCCGGCGACTTATCATAGGTGTTGACGGGTGTGGGCCATGTCTTCTCCGGCTCAGCGCCGTTGGCGGCTTCATGCGCCGACGTGAAACGCTGCCTCATAAGATCGAGGACCGCCTCGCCAGGGTAGGCGTTGAAGTCTCCCGCGACAACGACCGCGTTGGCACCCTGCCACGTCTCGATCCAGGGCAGCAGGCGTTGTACTTGTGCGGTGCGGGCGTCGCTCGCCTCCGGCGGGAAATGGAGATGCGTGTTGTAGAAATCGAGCGCAGCGCCGTCAGTGAGGCGTATGCGCAGCCGCTGCGCCATACCTTCGTACGTTAGGTAGTCGAAGCCTTCGTGCCCCTCTACGGGCAGCCGCGACATGACGGCTTGCGCCATCACGTGGGCCGCGCGGCCCGGACGGGTCATGTG
>JBKKBW010000219.1:0-2415 GCA_046713635.1 Dehalococcoidia bacterium | reverse complement strand
AGTGCGCTGGGATCTCTCCTAGCCACTCAACTCCGGAGTCCTTGTACTCCGGGTACGCCCGGTAGCGGCGCAGCGCGGCGGTGGTGGTGGTCATGCCGGCTCCCACGGTCCGCCGGGCGGCCAGCGCATCGCGAATTCTCGCCTTTCCCGCGCGGCGTCCAGGATCGGCTGCGCAAAACGGCGGATGGCTGCAACCACGCCAAGCAGGTCGTTTTCAGCAACTGTCAACCGATTCTTGTTGAGGAACGCTAGCCAGCGGGTCGCGTGGAGCGGATCGCTGGCGAACGTGTCAGCCAAACCTTCCAACGGCTCCACGGGAATGGGCGTGGCGCGCCGCGCAAAGGTGCGGCTGATTGACTCGACGAGCGTTGGCCCATCGAACGCGAGCGTCTGGGGCAACTGCAGCAGATCGAAGTAGTCCTTGGTGCGGCCGTTTGCGTCCCCCAGCACGCTCATCGCTTCCAGTTTCTCCGCGACCGTCGTGTAGGGAGTGTACGCTCGCACACTCGCCATCGGCATACCGAGGAGCCCGCCGGGCACAAGTTCTACAGTCGCAGGAAATACGGCGTCGCCGAGGCCAACGTCAACTTGATAACGCAGCCTTGTCTGTCCGAGATGCGCATCGAATTTAGCGCGCAGCCCAAGGACGCTTGACTCGGCGCGGATTGGCTCGATCGCGATCGATTCGA
This sequence comes from Dehalococcoidia bacterium, assembly GCA_046713635.1. GTDB lineage: Bacteria > Chloroflexota > Dehalococcoidia > DSTF01 > RBG-16-68-14 > JBBDXS01. The sequence goes on along the minus strand of JBKKBW010000219.1, from coordinate 1,726 downwards.
GCGCGAACTCGATGCCGTCGTCTTCAACATCGAGCCGCAGAAGATCGTCGAGGACATCGCGCAGCTGTTCACCGCCCAGGTCGGCCGGCCCGAGCAGGTCGATGTCACGTGTTGGGCGCGTTTCTGCGCCAAGCCAGTGGCGAAGCAGCAGTGCGCCCTTGAGCACGAAGCGGTCCCGATGTTCCGACCGTCCGAGTCTGTGGAGAAAGCGCTCGATCGCGTATAGCTCCAGGACCTCCGCAAAGGGCCGCCCGCTTTCCTGCGCGGCGTTCTTGAGTCGTGTTTGAACGGAGTGGGCCAGGCCAGTGGCCTGAGGACTCATTGGAGCGCCTCCAGGTAAGGCCGTACAACTTCCGCTACGCGGCAGATGCGCGCAGCGCGGAGAACTTCTGCAGGTGTGAGCTTGCGCTCCTGGATCCCTGTACGCAGTGCCTCCACTGCGACCTCGATGCCAAGGCTGTTGCGGAACTTGAAGCAATCGGCAACAGTCTTCGCTGCGCTGTACACCCTGAGGGGCACGCCATCGCGTTCGTGGGTCTCGATGCCGGAGGTAAACATTGCGCCGCTAAGCCAGTACACGCGCAGCGGAGGCCAATCCAGTTTCGGGCGCGATGTCTGCTTCGGCAGAGCGATACTCACTTCGTGCGGTATCTCGGTGGTGAGGCCGTGAAAGTGGAGCGCCGAAACGAGAGCGATCACGGCCTTGGGCACGCGCAGAGCTACGGTGACCAGGTCGGGTTCAGCGAGGGGCGGGAGATCGGCCAGGCGGTACACGCCGCGGCTGACCTGCTCCAGGGCTCCCGCGTCTCGCAGGGCGTAAAGGTCTCTCGGGTGCACGCCCGCGTGTAGCGCCTGCCCCGTTCGTAGGACGCCTCCGCCCCGGCGGAACGCCTTGCGAATATTGGCCTCCTTGGCCGCTGTAGTCACCATTATGGATAAATACTACTATACTTAGCTATAAGTATCAAGGTTTCTATCCACTTCAGATTCGCCTCAGATACCAGATGTCGGCAATTAGCCGCAAGTACCGACATTTATCCCTGGGCCCTCACTCCACCAACTCCTTCACGGCACTGCCGGTCACCTCGGCCAGCATGCGTACGATGTCCTTCTCTATTTCGCGGATGTCCGCCTCAATCTCCTCCAGCGGGCGCGGAGGTGTGTACTGGTAGAAGTAACGGTTGAAGTTGATCTCGTACCCGACGATGCCGGTCTCGCCGTCCTTCGTGTCGCGCTTGCTCGTGTCGATCCAGGCGTCCGCCACGTGCGGCTTGACTTCGCGCTCGAAGAACGTCTCGATCTCCTCCGAGAGCGGCACGCTCTCCGTGTCACGTAGCTCCGGGTCCGGCTCGGCGTTGCCGCTCACATCGCGGCAGACTGACGCGTTTTCGTCGCGCTCTGATAGCGCCGAGAGGATCGCTTTCTTCACCGGTGCAGCCAGCTTGAGCCCAGACGCTTTGGCAGCGGCGCCGAGCGCCTGCTCGAACTCATCGCGGTCCGTGAACAGCGTCGCTGGTAGCTTCGCCAATATCTTCCTGATCTCTTCCTGCTGCGCCCGGCCATCGGCCGCTTCCTTAGCGCCCACCGCGCCCTTCTTTTTCGATTGCGCCAGCGCCTGGAATCCACGCTCGTCCTCGAGCCGCGCGATTCGCTCCGGGCTCGCCTGGAAGTTCAACCGCAGCGGGCGCTCGACGGTGATCTTTCGGAAGCCGAAGTGCGTTGTGGG
>JBKKBW010000218.1:0-1161 GCA_046713635.1 Dehalococcoidia bacterium | reverse complement strand
CTGCCGTGCGGTTGTACTCCTCCATGGCGTCAGCCGCGTCTTCAGCTGCGGACTCCAGCTCACGCGCAGGATCGGCTCCCGCTAGCACTTGCTGAAACGCGGCTTTGATTCGGTCACGCACTTCGTTGAAGGGTCCAACCAGCGCGCCGTTCGTCGCGGCGTTATCCGGTGAGCTGCGGAGCTGCTCAACGGCCGTGTTGAACTGAGGAAACTCTTGGGCTCGTTGGATCGCAACCGGCTGGTCGTACGCCGAAAGGCGTGTCGGGAAGTACCCTGTGTCGACGTGCCATTGCGCCTGCTGCTCAGGCGTCGATGCGTACTTGATAAACTCCCACGCGCCTCGTTGCTCGTCATCTGAACGGTCCTTCAGAATCCAGAACGACGCGCCGCCCAGGATGATACCGCCTTCGTTCCCGGCTGCGGGTTCTGGCGCAGGAATCGGCGCAGTGCCAAGACGTGTAGCGTCCTCGCCAGCCAGTGACACCAGCGCCACTGCCGCACCAAGCACAGCCGTCGATCCGATCGACATGGACGTCCGGTCTTGCGCCACGGAAAGCAGCGCGTCCGTATCGTCGTTGGCGTAGTAAGCAAGGCCGTCCTTCACCATGTCGCGATACCATGTGAGGATCTCAAGTCCTTCCGGCCCCTGGAACATCGCTTCGGTCGCGCGATCGCTCCGGCCGTTGTCGTTGTTCGCATAGAGGGCGCCCTGTTTCGCCAGCATCTGCTCGAAGAACCACGGGCTGACTTGTAGCGCTATGCCGTTGCGTGTCACGGCACCGCTGGAGTCCCGCTTGACGAGCTTCTCAGCCGCGGCGCGGACGTCCTCGAGCGTTTCAGGCGGGCTCTCAGGATCAAGGCCGGCATCTGCGAAGTCCGCCTTGTCGTAGAAAAGGATGGGTCCAGCGAGATTGAACGGCATCGAATCGAGCTTATCGTTGCGCTTGTAGTAGGCAATCGCCTTCGGTTCGAAATCACTAATGTCGTAGTTGTCCTCGTCTATGAAGTCTTGTACAGAGGTGACCGCACCGCTGTCTTGCATCAGCTGGGTCGACACGTCATCGAGTTGAATCAGCGCTGGAATGTTATCCGTGCCGGAACCCGCGATTAGCTTGTTAAGCGATTCCGAGTACGAGCCCTGGTAGATCGCCTCGACCTGAT
>JBKKBW010000217.1:0-3745 GCA_046713635.1 Dehalococcoidia bacterium | reverse complement strand
AGCGTGAACGGCGCGTCGCACTGGATCGTCGCCATGTCTTTGCTGTGGCGCGCGTCGGCTTCGTGTGAGCGAAGGTTCTCGCGCAGCTTCTCAGGCGTGACATCATCGATGTGCTCGAACAGGTTCTCCATGCTGCCGAACTGTTCAATCAGCTTCATCGCGGTCTTGTCGCCGATGCCCGGCACGCCCGGAATGTTGTACGACGTGTCGCCTTTCAGGCCCTTGAAGTCGGGCATCTGCGTCGGCTCGATGCCGTAACGTTCGCGCGCGGAGTCCTCGTTGTAGATCACCGTGTCGCGCTGGTAAGGGCGCATCATGAACAGCTTCACGCGGTCGGCTCGCACGAGCTGCACCATGTCGCTGTCGAGCGTGACGAGGAACGTCTCGACGCCCGCTTCGTCGGCCTGCTTCGCCAGCGTTCCGAGCGCGTCGTCCGCCTCGTAGCCGTCCGCCATGTAGATCGGCATGTTGAACGCCTCGATCAGCTCGCGCACGCGCCCGAACTGCGACTTCAGGTCGTCGGGCGCCGCGTTGCGCGTCGCTTTGTACGTCGCGTCCTTGTCGTGGCGGAACGTCTTGCCCGGCGGGTCGAGCGCGACGGCGACGTGCGTCGGCTTGAGCTGATCGAGCACCGTCAGCACCGTGTTCGCGAAGCCATAGACCGCCGTCACGATCTCGCCCGTGCGGCGCACGGTGAGTGGCTCCGGGAACGCGTGGTACGCGCGATGAATGATCCCGTTGCCATCGAACAGCACCAGGCGCGGCTTCTCGGCGCTTGCCGGCACCGGCTTCTCCTTCGGCATCGGCGCGCCGACGCCTGCTGGCTTCCGCGACGAAGAGCTAGACGCTGCGGTCTTGCGAAGGGGGCTCACGAACGGAGTATAGCGCGACGCGGGCGGACCAAGAGAAAGGGGCGCCTTCGCGAGAGGGACGCCCCTATGACTCTAAGGGCCGGTGTAGCGGCGGGTTTCCAACCCGCCGTGATCACGGTGCTTGCTACGTCGTGTCCACTACCCTATGTCGTCTGCTCCCTCCACCGCTACTCGGCGTAGCGCCAGCGCTGCCGGCGCCGCTCGTTGGCGGGCCGCCCGATGTCACACCGCTCCTGCTCGTCGGGCCGCCGCCCGTGCCGCCGCCGCGAGAGCGCATGTACCAGTAGCCGCCTGCAGCTATCACGACGGCCGCCACCGCGGCCGCGATGATCACGATCCAGATCCACATGTTGCTATCGTCGTCGTCATCCTCGCCATTGGAGCCCGGTGGGCCGCCGTCGTCCGCTTCCGCTGTCGCGGTCGCGGAGTCTGCCGCTGCGAAGGTTGCCTGCGCACGGGCCGTCGGCTCCAGCGTGACGTTTGGGTCTGCTGGCGTTGCGTTGCTGCTGGGCGGCGTGCCGTCCCGGGAGCCCGGGGTCGGCCCGGGCTCGCCTGGCGTTCCGCCTGTGACAATGCCGGGCGTCTCAGCGGGCACTTGCCCGCACTCGATCGTTATCGTCTCGCTCTCATCGGCACCTTCCGCATGAGTTACGCTCGAGGAGGTGCCATCGGGCCCTTCGCCCACGGACTCGATGAGGTCGGTCTTATCGCCCGCGCCGTGCACCAGGGAGATGCTGCCGCTTTGCGAACACGTGAACGTCACAGAGCCGATGGGGCCAACGTACGACGAAGGGCCTGCCGGTGGCACGCCGATCGCGCAGCCCAACGCAATGAAGCCGTCGCCGGGAAATGACACCGGAAAGCCGCAGTCCGGCCAGTCGTCGCTGTTCGCGTCGTCGGATGGCGTTACACCCGCATGCTCTATGTAGAGGTCGAAGCCGCCGTACGAAGGGATATCGTCCGGCAGCGAGTCTAGGGCGACTTCGGCGATGAACGTCTGCCCTGAAGGCAGCGTGCACGCAACGTCGCTGGCGCGCGTATTGCAGCCAGCCACTCCACGCACGCCGATCGAGAACCCCAAGCCGTCGTGCGGCTCGTCCGCCAACGCGTGCTGGGAGGCGAAGACTCCGAAGCCGAGCAAGACACCGAACGCCGCCAACGTCGCGGCCCTGAAAAAACTTGTCATCTCTCAATTCCTCCGGTCAGGCTATAGGACTCGGATTGTACCACGGGTGCATCGCGTGCCCCAGCGGTACACTGCGGTTCGACATGCCCCGCCGCCCGCCAAACACGCTTCCCTTTTTCCAAAGACGGAGCACGCCGTGGCTCATTGGCGCCCTCATCCTACTGGCCATAGCAGGCATCCTGAGCGCCATTAGTAGAGGCGATTCGGGCCCGCGTCGTGTCCAAGGCCCCACCGTGACTGCTATCGCTTCGGCGTCGGCAATCGGGGCAACATCGTCGCTTGCAGCGCCGACGTCGCGTGCAGCGCCGACGCCAGAGCGTGACGCAACCGTCACAGTTGTTACGCTGAACCTCAGCGTCGATCCGGCCCAACTGCAGACGGCGCGCGTCATCGATGCAATCGATGGTGATACGATCGATGTCGAGATCAACGGCACGACGGAGCGCATTCGCTACTACGGAGTCGACACGCCAGAGCGAGGCGAAGCGTGCTTCTCCGACGCGACCGGTCGTACTGAGGAGCTCATTGGCAGCAGCGTCTTGCTACTTCCCGATGCCCGCAACCGCGACCCCTCGGGCAGACTGCTGCGCTACGTCTTCGATGCGCAGGGCGCCTCCATCGACGCGCGCCTGATCGCCGAAGGTCTTGCGCTCGCTTGGCGCGCCGACGGCACGTACCGCGATCACCTCGTCGGGCTGGAGGAGCAGGCGCGGATCTCCGGGATCGGTTGCCTTTGGGACGACTGATCTGAGTTAGGGCGCAGTAAGCAATTGGAAGAACTGCACGCTGTTGTCGTACTGCACCAGCGGGCGCTCAGGCGTGTCTGCATACCACGCGACTTGCTTGCGATCAGTGCCTTCGATTTCTAGTCGCCACGTGTTAAACGTGCCACCGGGCACGGTGATGCGCTCCTTGCGCACCACCTCGATGTGGATGATGTGCTGTTCGCCACTCCCGGTCACAACCGTGTAGTAGTTCGCTTCAAAGCCCTCAGTGAAGCGTAGAGCTCGCCACAAAAAGAGCGACGAATCGTTGTCGTAGTAGTTTCGCTTCAGACGATGGGGGATCGCTCGCTCTTCCCCATCTTCCTCGATCTCCGTGATCGTCACCGTGTTCTCTGCCACGTCGTACTCCGAGGTGAGCCGGATCCGCTCGCCGTCAACCAGCCGGTCCCGATCCCCGGAGATAGGCTTCAAGGTATCGGCGTCAACAACGATTGAGCTGTTGTCGTAGTCCTCATCGTTTCCGAACCTCTGTGAGAACTCGTACTGGCCTTCTTGTGCCGCCACTTCCAGCGTGCCGCGCCCGACTTCCTCTCCGTCGCCGCGGTCGAGCAGCACGTACTCCAGCGACTCCGACGCTTGCCAGGGCGGCGCGACAGGCAGGTCCTGCGTCGGCACCTTCTTCGCTTCCAGGCAGCCGGACACGAGGCCGGTGGCCGCTAGCACGAGGGCGGTGACGAACAGGAGTTTTGGCATACTACGCCGCCGCCGCGGCGGCGCGGCGAACCCGATCGAGCGTCTCTTCTACGTTTGCCCGTTCTATACCGAAGTGCGTAACCATGCGCACCTTTGTCGGCCCGAAAGCTGTCGTCAATACACCGGCGTCGCGCAGTTTCCGCTGGAACGCGACACCATCATCGACACTGAAGACGACGATGTTTGTCTGCACGGACGCCGGATCGATC
>JBKKBW010000216.1:0-2915 GCA_046713635.1 Dehalococcoidia bacterium | reverse complement strand
AGAATAATGTGATCGAGCTGACGAATGCTCATTGTGCTGTGTCCTTCTGTATGAACAGCGTCCGCACGTCATGCGAAAAGCCTGGTCTCAGGTCCGCGACCAGCGTACCGGGAGCATTACCCTCCCGCGCGTCGCTTATGTCGATACCAGCAGCGCGCAGTCGCTCGACTGTCCGCCCAACATCCTCGACGCGATACGCCACGCCCCAGAGCAGATCGCGCTCGCCTGGTTGCGCCGTCGCCGCCTCGCCAGCCAGCTCCAAAATCGATGCGCCCAGACGCAGAAACTGCAGCCGGCGCCCCTCTGGCCGGTCGACCGTCAGTCGCAGGTCGAGACCCAGCGTCTCGTGCCAGAGCCGCGCGCAGTCCGCCAGGTCCGACGAAGCCACAACCAGATGGTCGATGCCTGTGGCGGGCCCCTGCCCGTCAGCCGGCTCTGCCATCGGCAGCGCGTCAGGCGCTGAATCGTGCTGGATAAAGAAAGACAGAATCTGCCGCGTGCCCTCCGGCGCGATTCGCGCATTGCGCCATTCCCGTCTCACACCAGTCCTCTGATCGACGCCGTCGCCGCGCGCGGGATCGGTGACGTTGAGCCCGCGTTCACGCGCGACAGCGACCGTGGCCTCGATGTCGCTCGTGCCAAGCGCAACGGCGTACAGCCCCTCGCCGGCCATATCGAGCCGTTGTTGCAGCGCCTGCAACCACGGCGAGGCTGCCGCTGCGTCATCCGTTGGCGCCAGCAACTCGATGTACGTATCGGGCAGGCGGAACAGCACATTCGCAGTCCCGTACGTCGGGTGCAGACCATGCCAGGACGGCGCCAGACCAAGCAGCTTGCTGTAGGACTCAGTTGCGCCACCGAGGTCCCGCACCGCAATGACGAGATGATCGAGCGTCAGCGCCGGCATGTTCATCGCCGGAACGCGGTTGGCCCGTGGACAAGTTCCACGAGCACGCCGTGAAGCGCCGACGGATGTAGGAACGCGATCGTGCCCGTCAGCCCGTCGCGCGGCGTTTCGTCGACGAGCGGCACGCCTTTCGACTTTAGATCTGTGAGCGACGCGTGTATGTCGTTCACCTCAAGACAAACATGGTGCAACCCTTCACCGCGCCGCTCAAGGTAACGCGCGATACCCGTATCCGGCACGGTGGGCTCAAGTAGCTCTAGAAAGCTGTTCCCCATGTCCAGCAGCGCCGCGCGCACGCCCTGGTCCTCCACCGTCTCTTCCTTAAGGAGCGCAAGTCCAAGCTGATCGCGATAGAGCGCAAACGCCTCGTCCATGCTTCGCACGACGACGCCGACGTGGTGGATGCTGCGCGGCTTGGTCATTCTTAGAGAAGGGTGCTACACACCCTCGCGCTGGCGCCATTCCTGGATCGCTGGCGCGTGCTCGCGATAGTGCCCGTACGCAGTCGCCTCCGCGATGCGGTTCACGCTCTTCCCCTCACCGAAGCGATCGTCCGGCACATCCGCCATCGCCTTCCTGAAGCCCCCGTGCACCTGGCCCCATTCCGCCAGGACTGTCGTGGGAAGCTGCCCGCGCATCCGCGCAGCGAACTTCGCGTTCCACTCGTCGCCGTTGCCGTAGTCGACTCCTTCAGGCGTCGGCCGCTCGCCTCGTGTGATGCGCCGAAGCCCTTCGGTCATCTCGCGCTCCCACCCCAGTATGTGCGCAACAATGTCCTTGACGGCCCAACCGTCATAGAAGATGACATCCAGCTTGTCTCGCCCCAGGCCCTTGATCGTCTCCTGGAACTTCGCATACTCCGCGTCGATTTCACTGAGGACAGTTTGCTTGTCAGTCATGATGGCGGCCTCCAATACCAGTGCTAGAGGGTGGGCGACTAGTTTAGGGGAGTCTGTAGCCTTTGAGCAATGCCGGCGTCGGCACAAGCCGCTGATTCACCGCGTCCACGCCAAGACCGAACTCTTCAAGCGTTACCACGCCAAGCAGCGGCTCTGTCCCTTCGTCGCCGAAGGTTATTGGTGTGGGCCGTACTCGCCCGTCGAAGCGCATAGGTAGCCAGGCCAGCCCGTACATCACATCGCGGCCGTCCGCAAGAATGAACTGGCGCTGTTCATCCGGCGAATGCCCCAGTTGCCTGAGGAGCGACGCTGGTATCCACGTGTAGGTAGCGCCAGTATCAACGAGAGCGTCGACCTGTTCAAAACGCTGGCCGTCCTTGTCCCCGATTTCGATAGTTACCCGAAACGCGCCCATCTTAGATCGCCAGAGCACCCTCGTACTCGCCCCAGACACCGCGCAGCACGCGACAAATCTCGCCCAACGTCACATAGTTTTCCACGCAGTCGATCAAGATCGGCATCAGGTTGTCCGTGCCAACCGCCGCCCGTTCCAGCGAGCCGAGCAACTCCTCGGCCTTCACGCCATCGCGTTCGGCGCGGATCTTAGCGACGCGGGCGCGCTGCCGCTCGCCGACCTCCGGGTTCACGCGCATCAGGCCCGCGATCGGCGGCTGGTCTTCCCTGTATTCGTTCACGCCAACAACGACGCGCTTCTTAGCTTCGATGTCCTTTTGCATACGGAACGCGCTCTCTTGGATCTCGCGCGCCTGGAAGCCCTGTTCGATAGCGACCAACGAGCCGCCCATCGCGTCAATGCGCTGGATGTACTCGATCGCATCTGCTTCGACCTGGTCGGTGAGCTTCTCGACGTAGTACGAGCCCGCGAACGGATCGACCGTGTCGGCGACGCCTGTCTCGTAGCCGATGATCTGCTGCGTGCGCAACGCCAGTTCGACGGCCGCTTGCGTCGGCAGTGCGAGGGCTTCGTCCTTCGAGTTCGTATGGAGCGACTGTGTCCCGCCAAGGACCGCCGACAGCGCCTGGAATGCAGTCCGCACGATGTTGTTGTCCGGTTGTTGTGCTGTCAGCGTCGCGCCGCCGGTCTGCGT
>JBKKBW010000215.1:0-3306 GCA_046713635.1 Dehalococcoidia bacterium | reverse complement strand
CGCGTCCGACAGCTGCGTCTCGCTTGCATCCGCTCGGCCGAGTACGGAGCGGAGTTGGCCGCGCTGTTCGCTTGATCCGCGTTCGAGAGCGACGACAATGGGGTACGACTGCTTGCCCGCGCGGATGTCGTCGCCGCTCGACTTGCCGGTCTCCGATGCGTCACCCCAGCAGCCGAGTAGGTCGTCTCGAATTTGGAATGCTAGGCCAAGACGCCGTCCGAACTCGTAAGAGTGCTGGACAGTCGATTCGTTCGCGCAGCCAAGGAGCGCGCCGATGGCACAGGACGCAGCCAGGAGTGCGGCCGTCTTGCCTTCGATCATCGCGAGGTAGTCGTTGAGCGTGATGCTCGCTCGGCCGGCGTACCGTAGGTCGCGGTGCTGGCCCTCGCACAAAAGCAGCGTCGCTTCGTCAAGCAGTCGTGCCGCTGCCAGAACGCGCTCCGCGGGATGTCCGCACTCGGAGAGGCCAAGCAGCGCCAGGTGCGCCAGGCCGAACATACCGTCCCCGGTGTTAATCGCTTCGGCTGGATTCCAGACGTGCCAGACGGCGTCGCGGCCGTGGCGTTGCTCGCTCGAGTCCTCGACATCATCGTGGACCAGCGTGAAGTTGTGTAGCAGCTCGACGGCCGCCGCGGCTGGCAGCGCTTTCGGCCAGTCGCCGCCCATCGCCTCACAGCAAAGCAGTAGCAGCGCCGGTCGCAGCAGCTTCCCGCCACGGCTTTCGACCGGCCGCCCCTCGGCGTCCTCCCAGCCAAGGTGATAGCGCATGGCCGAGTAGGGTGGCTCGGAGCCGCGATTGACGGCCTGCCTTAGCTCTGCGAGGATGGCCCCGCGGTAGCGCTCCAGGGCGTCGAGGGCCGGGCGGCCAGGGGCTTCAGGCTGGCTCATCTGGGTGGGGCGGTCGAGGCGTCGGGCGAGTGCTCGATGAGGGCATGGCTACCGAATCATACCTGAAGCTGAGCCGGCGCTGGAGGAGCTTCTGGGGGCGCCGCCCGGCCACAAGGGCTTTAGGAATGCTCAGATTCAGCCGATGCTTAATTCGAGGTGCCCATGAGATACAAGCACATGGTTGTCTACGTCGGCAGGTCCTCAGTGTTTACTGACCAGCGCTTCACAGACAAACTCCACAACACCCTTCACAGCCATGAGGAGCACGGCTGGGAGATGGTGACCGCTACTGCCCGGTCCGGACCGCTCGGGGACGTTAGCGGTGTCTGGCTCTTCTTCAAGCGGCCGGAGGAAGCCGCCGCGACGGATGGCTCAAACGACAAAGCACCAATCGAGATCAAGTCAATCGCGGCTTAACTGAGCGCATCAGCGCATGGCAAAAGCGCCCCTCGCAGCGAGGGGCGTTGTTCATTTCTCCTTGGCCTCGAAAAGAAACTCCAGCCGGTTCCCGAATGGATCGCGCGCGCCCGCCCGCCCTGAGCGTGCGAAGGGCTCTCACTGTCGCTCGCGATCGCGTGGCGCGAGCGAAGTTACTCTGGCCGCGACAAGAACTCCAGCCGGTTGCCGAACGGATCGCGGGCGAAGAAGGGCTCGCGATCGCTCAGCGGCTGCGGCGGTCCGTCACCCTGAGCGGGGCGAAGGGTATTTCCTGCCTAACAGCGATGTGTTACCGGATGCGAGAGGAACTCCAGCCGGTTACCGAATGGGTCGCGCGCGAAGAAGCGCTCGCGATCGCTCAGCGGCTGCGCGTCCTCGATCTCCACCCCGTTCGCCTGTAGGTGCGCCTTCAGCCCCGCCACGTCATCGACGACCAGCGCCGGGTGGTGCTCGCCGCGCTCCCCTGCGTAGCCAGCGCGCGCCTGGATGTGCAGCTCGCTCTCGCCAACGCGATACCAAATGCCCGGCCGCCCCAGCTCCGCCGCCGGCCGGCGTGCCTCGTCCAGCCCGAGCAGGCCGGAGTAGAAGTGTCGCGCCTCCTCCAGCCGGTCCGTCGGCACGGTAAGCGCGGCGTGATGCAGCGACTCGATTCTTGCCATCTACTCGATCACGGTTCCCGCCGCGCGCACCAGCTCTTCGCGGCTGATCGCTCCGGCCCGGACGATGCGCGGCGGCTCCACGGTGCAGTCGACCACCGTCGATGGCGTTCCGCCGCGCGTCTGTCCACCATCGATGACGTAGTCGATGCTGTCGCCGAGCTGCTCGCGCACGTCTTCCGCCGTCAGCGGCTCCGGCCCGCCCGCAATGTTCGCGCTCGTGCCCGTGATCGGCGAGCTGAGCAATCGCACCAGCTCGCGTGGCACGACGTGGTCCGGAACACGCACGCCCACGGTATCGCCGGTGATCGCGCGCGAATGAAAGCTCGGTGCCTTCCGCAGGATGATCGTCAGGCCTCCCGGCCAGAAGTCACGGATCAGGTTCTGTGCCACCTGCGGCACATCGTCCGTCACGAGCATCAGGTCGCGCGGCGACGCGATCAGCAGCGGCGTTGACTGGTCCGGCCGGCGTCGCTTCGCTGCGAACAGGCCCTCGACCGCCGCCGCGTCCGCCGGGAGCGCCGCCAGCCCGTATACCGTGTCTGTTGGGTATGCAACGAGGCCCCCGTTGCGCAAGACTTCGGCGGCTTCTTCGATGATCGCGGTGTCAACGCCTGGTGTTGTCATAACTGTTCGGCAGTTGACCCCAGTCTAGCACCGGTGTTAGCGTAAGACAGAAGGCCCCATGACCCAACGCTCGGAACGCCCCACGTCGAGCCACCGCATTTCCAGTAGCGGCGACGTCGAGGTGGGCACGTATCTCGAGATCGCGCAGGAGCGCGAAGGGGGCCGCTCCCAGCAGCCGCCGCGCGAGCCCCACGCACCCGAATCCGTCGTCATCCTCGACTTCGGGTCGCAGTTCACGATGCTGATCGCCCGCCGGGTTCGTGAGTGCAACGTCTACTGCGAGATTCTCCCGTTCGACGCGCCCCGCGAGGCGATCGACGCGCTCAACCCGACAGGCTTCATCCTCTCCGGCGGTCCAAACAGCGTCTACGACGAAGGCGCCCCAGCCGCGCCCGCGTACGTCTTCGAAAGCGGGCTTCCTGTCCTCGGTATCTGCTACGGCATGCAGCTTCTCGTCCATCAGCTCGGCGGGCGGGTAGGGGCGAGCGGCGGCCGCGAGTTCGGCCACGCCATGATTCGTCGGGCCAACGGCGCCTCGACACCGGCGATCCTGGAAGGCCTCCCCGAAACGATGCAGGTATGGATGAGCCACGGCGACCGCATCGAGGAGTTGCCGCCCGGCTTCTCCGCGCTTGCCACGTCAGAAAGCTCGCCCTACGCGATGATGAGCAACGGCGCGGGATACATCGGCTTGCAG
>JBKKBW010000214.1:0-3603 GCA_046713635.1 Dehalococcoidia bacterium | reverse complement strand
GCTCTTTACCGACGACGGAAGCATCGATGGCCATTTGAGTCCTCCCTTGGTATCTAGCCAGCAGGCGGATTGTACCAGGGCCCTAGACTCGGATCGTGGGTGCTGCCTAGAGCTTGACTACGCGCCTGATGGTGCTAAGCTAGCGGCGTGCCAGGTGGTAGGAGCCTAGCCGGAGGCTGCGTCATGACGTGGAAGCGAGTGAACAGACTTAGCGGGCTTGCGTTGGTTGGAACCATCGTTGGACTCGTACTGGCGGCAAAGTTTTGGTCGCTGGCGCACCCGGTGCCCGCCTTGGCAACAACAGCGACACCCTCTTGGACGCGGACGCCGACTCCCTCACCAACGCCGACACCGCTCGTATCAAAAACGTGCGGCGATGTGAATGATGATGGCACGCTGACTTCGATTGATGCGATGCTTATTCTTCAACTGCACGCTGGGCTTGTAGATGCGCTACGAAACGATGAGAGCGGCGATGTAAACGTCGATGGCACCCTTTCTGCGCTCGATGCCATGCTTGTGCTGCAGGTAGACGCCGGCGTGCTCCAGCTCGGGGCGCTCCGCTGCAACTAGGACATTGAGTCCAGCTGATCTATACGCATACAATGGCCCGCTGTACTCAGGCCAGGAGACTCCATGACCCAGGAATCCAGACCGGCGGCCCCGACCGCAATACTGCGCGTCATCTGGGCGCAGGGCGAGACCGTTGTCCCACTCGTCGAGTCGACGATCGAGCTCGGCCGGTCCGCGAGCAATCACGTCCGCATTCAATCCGAAGCCATTGGGGAGCTGCACGCGCGGCTCGTCCGCGATGGCGACTCGTATCGCTTCCAGCATCTCGATAGCGATAATCCGACGCTTCTACGCGGGGCCGCCGTCTTGGAGCATGTGTTAGCCCATGGCGACCGTCTCGAGATAGCGCCAGGCACAGAGCACGCTGTCGCTCTCGTCTTCGAGGCGTCACAGAACGTGGTCATCGGCGACCTCGAATCGACGGCGGGCGTCCATGAAGACGAAGCGGCGGCTGCGGGCAAGATCTGGCGTCTGGACTTGCCGGCGAACGGCGCGCTGGTGATGGGCCGCAGCCCTGCCAACGATCTCGTCCTACCGAGCCTGCAGGTCGCGCTCCAGCACGCCCGCCTCGACTTGAAGGACGGAAGGGCCACGATCACCGGCCTAGATGCTCGGGAGGGAGTCTTCATCAACGGTGCGCGTACCAGGACGAAGGTGCTCACGATCGGCGACGTCGTGCGGATCGGTCCGTACAAGATCGTCTACCGTGGGGACACGCTGGAGCACCAGGACGACGGCATGGCTGTGCGCTTTGACGCGGATAGCGTGACACGCTTCATCGGCAAGAAGCAGATTCTAGACGGCATCAGCTTCTGCGCGCTGCCCGGCGAGGTGCTGGCGATCGCGGGTACGAGCGGCGCCGGCAAGTCGACACTGTTGCACGCACTCACCGGTATCGTCGAGCCGACCCATGGGCGGGTCATGGTAAACGGCGCCGACTTGTACGAATCGTTCGAGGCGCTCCAGCCGCTGCTCGGCTACGTGCCGCAGCGTGAGATCCTGCCGCTCCAACTCCCAGTCGAGCGCGCGCTGCACTATGTTGCCCAGCTCCGCCTTCCTACCGATGTTGGGCGGGAAGAGATGGAGGGCCGGATCGAAGAAGTCATGCGAAGCCTCGACCTGCACCAGCGCCGCGACGTGCCGATAGGCAGTCTCAGCGGCGGCCAGCAGAAGCGGGCGAGCATCGCTGCTGAGCTCATCGCGAGGCCAGGCCTGTTCTACCTTGACGAGCCGACCTCTGGCCTCGACCCGGGGCTGGCCCGTCGCGTATCCGAGATCATGCGCGATATGGCTGAGAGCAATAGTACGGTCGTGGTGATTTCGCACGATGTCGAAGGGCTGCAGAACTCCGATAAGATCGTCTTCCTCGCGTCTGGCGGGAAGCTTGCGTTCATCGGCGCGCCTAAAGAGGCGCTAACCTACTTCGACGTCGACGATCTCGCCGACATCTACCCGCGCATCGAGAGCGAAGACTCCGACATCTGGCAGGAGCGATTTAAGGAGTCGTCCCACTATCAGACGCATGTCGCGAAGGTGGTGTCGCCCATCGAGACGACCGACGCGGCTAGTGGCAGTGTCGGCGCCACAGTCGCGGCGCCCGCACCGAAGTTAGTACACCGCACGCGGCGGAGCGCGTCGGTCTGGCGCCAGTTCACGGTGAGTTTGTTGCGCTACGCCGAGTCGATGATCCGGGACCGGCGCAACCTTGGTCTGCTACTTGTCCAGGCGCCAATCATCGCGTTGTTCCTTACGCTGGTGGCGAAGTCAACCGACTTCACACCGGTTTCCGCCGCAGCGATTGAGCAGGCGGCCGTCTTTGGCATCCCGGCGGCTAAGTTAGCTCCACCTCTCGCAGTCATGCTAGCGGCGACAGCAACGTGGTTCGGCGCCATTAACTCGGCGCGTGAAGTCGTGAAGGAAATGCCGATCTTCCTGCGCGACCGGCTCTCCGGACTGCGCGTGGCACCGTACTTACTGTCGAAAGTCATCGTGCTGTCGGTGCTGTCGATCGTCCAGACGACGTTGCTCCTCGCAATCGTTGCATTCAAAGTCGACCTACCGAGTTCAGGAGCGATCATGTGGGGGCCGCTCGAGTTGTGGATCACGCTTAATCTCGCGGCATTCGCAGCGCTCGGCATCGGGCTGTTGATCTCAGCCTCGGTAGGGAACCCGGACCAGGCCCAGAGCCTAGTGCCGATCGTCTTGATTCCGCAGCTGATCTTCATCGGCGGCCCGCAGAGCGGAGCAGCCGGGCAATTCTTGTCCTATCTGACCGTGACGCACTGGGCGTCGGAGGCGATGAAGATCAGCGCGAAGATCCCGTATCTAGAGAACGTCGGCGGGTACGAGACGAGCGATCTGCTGCTGCACTGGCTCGCGCTGGGCGTAATGGGCCTAGTGCTGATTTCGCTGGCAGGTGTGCAGTTGTGGCGACGGAAAGCCTAACGTCTACTGCCAGCCTTTGCGCGCGCCGGCCACCATCTCCAGAGGGCCGACCGGCCAGTTGAACCCGATGCGCATCGCCTTGTTGATGTCGTCTTCGGTAGCTAGCCCACCCTCTAAGATCTTGCGGGCCTCGCCGACTGCGGCGAAGTAGACGCGGTTCGCGATGAAGCCGTAGGCGCCCGGCGCATCCTTTACCTTCACAGTCTCCTTGCCCATGCGGGCGGAGATGTCTTCGATCAGCTTGACGGTGTCGTCGGTCGTGTCTGGCGCGACGACGATCTCGACGAGCTTCATCACGAAGGCCGGGCTGAAGAAGTGCATGCCGATGAACTTGTCCTTGCGCGCCACTGCCTTGTTGATGTCCGAGATTGCGAAGCCCGAGGTATTGCTCGCGAAGACCGCTTGCGGCTTGATCGTCTTGTCGAGCTCGGAGAAGACGTTCTTCTTTAATTCCAAGTTTTCTGGCACGGCCTCGATGATCAAGTCGGCGTCGCGCAGGTCCTCAATGTCTGTTGTGAACGACAGGCGTGTGAGGGCCTCGTCGAACTGCTCTTGCGTGAGCTTGCCGCGCTCGACGGCGCCGCG
>JBKKBW010000213.1:0-2822 GCA_046713635.1 Dehalococcoidia bacterium | reverse complement strand
ATCTAGATCGGAGCGACACATGGCAGCCGAAGAGCAAGAGGAGCGCCAGAGGCCAGACGTAGCGAGAGAGTACAGCGACGGTCGCATCACGGTGCGCTGGTCGCCGCAATACTGCATCCACATTGCCAACTGCCTCACCATGCAGCCCGGCGTGTTCGATGCGACGCGCCGTCCGTGGATCGTCCTAGACGAGGCTGAGGCGGACGATATCGCGGAAGCCGTGATGAGCTGTCCGACCGGCGCGCTGACGTTCGAGCGGAACGATGGGGGTGCGCAAGAGCCAGAGCCCGACGACGTGACGGTCTTGCCACGGCCAAACGGGCCATTGTTCGTGCGCGGCAAGATACGGATGGTCGACGCAACTGGCAACGTCATCCGCGAAGGCACGCGGATCGCACTCTGTCGTTGCGGCCAGTCTGCAAACAAGCCGTTCTGCGACGCCACGCATCGCCGGATCGGCTTCCGCGCGCCGTGAGCGCGTCTTCCACAATCGCCAACGCGACTCGCTCTCCCCTCTCCGTTGGGAAGGGGTTCAGGGCTGAGCGCGCCTACGGTATCGGCACTGCGATCGGGACGGGTACAGGGACCTAGCTAACCACGCGCCAAGCCCTTCCTTGTCCTGGCGCCCGACCTCTGTAACCATCCCTCGCATGAGCCCTGTCGAGGCAATCGGCCTGCTCGTAGCTGCGTTCGCTGCGGGTGCGATCAACGCGGTCGGCGGCGGCGGCTCGCTGATCACATTCCCTGCGCTCCTCGCCGCCGGCTTTCCGTCGAAGACCGCCAACGTGACGAACACCGTCGCGCTCTGGCCCGCGTACGTCGGGGGATCGCTCGGCTATCGAAAGGAGCTGCGCGGCCAGGCGCAGCGTCTAGTGCAGCTCGCCGTGCCGAACCTCGCCGGCGGGCTCGTGGGCGCGGTCATCCTCCTGGCGACGCCCACGTCAGCATTCGATGTGGTGGTGCCGTTCCTGATCGTCTTCGCCTGCGTCATGATGGCGGGCCAGGACTGGATCGGGAAGTACACCGGGCATCATCGCGCGCGGTTCGAGCAGAGCGGGCGAGTAGCCATCGAGGTGCAGGCTTCGATGTTCCTGCTCGGCATCTACGGGCGTACTTCGGTGCCGCGCTGGGCATCATGACGCTGGCAGTGTTCATGGTCCTGCTCTCGGACAACATCCAGCGGCTGAACGTGCTCAAGGGCGTCAGCTCGATGATCATTAATGTCGTCGCCGTTGTCACGTTCGCCCTGTTCGGGCCAGTGGAGTGGGCGCCTGCAGCAGTTATGGCCGTAGGAGCGATCGCCGGCGGCTACCTGGGCGTCGGCGTCGCGGGTCGCCTCGGCCAGGGTACGCTCCGCATCGTGGTGATCAGCTACGGAATGACTGTCGCAGCGGTGCTGTTTGTGCAGCTGGCGATGTAGGCGAGTGGCAGTGCTAGTAGACGATCTCCATGCGTAGGGCGCGTGCCCATCGGATATTTGACGATCCTTAGTCATATAGCGAAGTCGAACCTTCATCCTGCAAGAAGCGGATCCACGAATTCACCTCAGTGATCGTTACTGGCCCGGCCATGTCATCCCACATGCTGAGCCTGTTGAGCATGTCCACGACAAGCTGGTCCTTCTCCACATCGGTACGTGAATCGATCACCTCAATTACGGTTATTGGCCCCCGCACGACATATTCAGTGGTTATCCTGTTTATGCTCTCGGCAATGCGCTTATGCCTGGCCGGGTCAAAAGGTCTTTCGACAATTGCATCCGCATCGGGGTGCTTGATGTACCCCCGTAAGCAAAAGAACGCCCACCGTTCCACAACATCATCGATGACGCCCACGGCTACGACACGCTCAAGTACTTCAAGAAGTGTTTCTCTGCTGAGAAATAGCGACGGTTGGGGCGCTAGGTCGCGAAACAGCTCCGCCGATGCGATGTCCTCTAGCGACTGGAACGCTTCAGCTCGGCGCGGAAAAGTGCATAAGTCGCCGCTTCGCATGCAGGGCTCAGCGCGCCCGTCAGACTCCGGCGTTTACGAAAATGAACGGGAAAAAATGAAAAAACGCAAATCAACAGTGAATTGTCTTCAACCTAATCCGTGCGCTTGCTCTGCGAGGCTACTCCAGCCCGATCTCTTTGCGCACCGCGTGCACGGCTTCCATCATCACGCGCAGCTTCGGCGCGGCCTCGTCCCAGGGGCGCGTCTTCAGGCCGCAGTCCGGGTCGATGTACAGGCGGTCCGGCGGCAGCACTTCCAGCCCGCGCCTGATGCCGGCCTTCACAGCCTCGAGGTCCTCCACAGCGTGCGAGTGCACGTCGAGCACGCCCAGCGCAAGCTCCTTGCCCTCGGGGAAGCCGCGGTCTTTGAACAGATCGAGCATGTCGTAGTTGCTGTTGGCGGCTTCCAGGTCGAACTGGACGACGGGCATGTCGAGGAACCGCGGGAACACCGACGCGAAGTCACCGTAGCAGACGTGCGTGATCGTCTTCGCCTTCAGGCCCTCGGTCACGACGCCCATCCCTTCGATCGCGATCGGCAGGTCTTCCTTGCGCGTCGAGAGCGCTGGCTCGTCGATCTGGATATAGACCGCGCCCGCCTTCTCCAGCTCCTGCGCCTCGCGCCGCACTGCCTCCGCGACGGCAAGCACCGCGTCGCGTCGCGTCGGGTACGCTTCGTTGAACGACCACTCGACGATGGTGTAGGGGCCGGTGAGCATGCCTTTGACCGGCTTTTCGGTCAGGCTCTGCGCCAGCTTCCACAGCTCCAGCGTGATCGGCTCGTTCCACTTCACGGCGCCGTTGATCACCGGCTTGTGGTAGTAGCGGT
>JBKKBW010000212.1:0-4492 GCA_046713635.1 Dehalococcoidia bacterium | reverse complement strand
GTTCACGCGGTACGTCCAGACGCGGTTCTCCCTAACTCTTTCGTGACCGGGGTCGGTTCGCCCGTAGTAAGCAAGGCCGACCTGGGTTCCGCGCGTCTCCTTCGCAAACGTCATCGCCTGGCGCTGTTCCGGCATCGCGTCGATCACAACCCTGCAAACGTTGTATCGCTCCACTAGCTCACTCAATTCAGCGAAGGTATCGAGTTCGCCGATGAAGACCGCTCTATTTCGTTTTTCGTAGCGTTCGTACGGACAGCGAATCACGACGTGCAGCTTGGTGCCAACGTCGACGCCCATGAAGGTTTCCTCGCCGCACCGCTCGGGCATCTCGTAGTCTCGACGACACTGGTCGATGACATCGAGGCTCAGCCGGCCGCCCGGGGCGATGAAGGTCTCGCCCAGCACAGAGTTCTGAAACTCTTGCAATGCTGCTGGCGTACTCGCGTCGCTTTCGTAAATCATCTGACGTAGGTTGGCGCGCGGCGAGTAGAGGCGGTTCAGCTGGTAGCCGTGCACCTGCTCGTTGCCTGGTGCGGTTGCCCGCCAGCGCCCCGGCGACCAAAGGTCCAGCGGCTCGCGGCAATCGATCTTCCGGCAGACGACCAGCGCGCGTTCATGATCGACGTTCGCCTCCCACTCGAGCCGTTGCTCCTGACCGCAGATAGGACAGGTCAGGAAGTAGTAGCGCTGGTCCGAGTTGAGGAAGAGGCCGTTGACGCCAGTCTCCGGGAAGCGCGGCGTCGACGCGACCCGCAGCCAGCTGAGTCGACTCGACGCGAGCCTCTTTTGCGCTGCCTCGAGCACGCCCTCGCCCATCAGGTCAAATTCGTCGAGCAGGACGACGTCGGCATCCACCGACGTCAGTTGTCGGCGGGAGTCTGCACCGCGAAAGTAGAGGTAGCCCAGTCCCAGCCGTTTCAGACGTAGACGCACCGGCCCGCCCTTTTGGGGCGGGGCCGGATGGAGGCGACGCATGAGATACGCACTTTCGGCGATCGCCTTGTCGACGCGCGCCTGCGAGAAGTCGTCCATCTGTGTCTGCGTTGGCATCACGTAGAGCGCGTTGCCGCGTTCGCCTTGGCCGGTATCGGAGGCCCAGAGGGCGCAGTTAATCAGGTATTCGGAGACGAAGACTTGGGCCGCCTTCTGGATTACCACGAAGGGATGGTCGTCCCGATAGAGATCCTGCAGCGCCGGGATCAGTCGCATCGGACGGCCCTGCAGCTGACGGTGGGCCAACGCCCAGTCGAGCAGGCTATCCGGGTTGCGTCGCGCTAGCTCCCGTTGCGCCAGCGTCTGCAATCTCGACCAATCGGCGGAGCTCTTCGTCGCTGAACTGCTGAAGTTGACCATGTTCCACCTCCCGTTCGTCTGGTAGCGGGCCACGAAATTCGCCGCGCGCGAGCCGCTCCAGCCGCACACCCTCCACCAACGCCCGGACCGCATCGGCAGGCGTGAGTTCATCGGCCGGCAGCGTGTGTAGCCGCTCCACTGCTTTCTGCTGTAAGGCCAACCCTTCCTTCGCGTGCCGATCGTTCATCTCGCGCAAGACGCGTACCTGGTCTTCGTGGTCCTCTACTGCCGCCTCGCGCTCTAGCTCGGCCACACGATCCTGCCAGTGACACCCCGATGACCATCCTTCAATCGTGCGGTGGGTCGGCGCTCGGCTCATGCCGATGATTGATGGGTCGCTCCGGATCGTCGCGTACAAGGCGTCCAGGCTCCGCTCGCCCCCCAACTTGACGTAGAGATCGAAGGCGAGCCGTTGACGCGTCGTCTCGATCATCGTTGTCTTCCCTTGAGATACGCGCGGGCGAGGTCGGCGAGTGCTCGACCGCGCCGATTCCTGCCATCGAGTGTTTGTGTTGCCCGGGCGATAGCGGTCTCAACCACGCGCTCGTCGTCAGAGGAAACAGCAAAGGTGATGGCGTGGAGGTCATCGCCCCCCTGCCCTGCTCCTGCAACGAGGTCTGCCAGTAACCCCTCGAGATCGAGGTCGATCAGGTCGAGGCTGCGCCGGATCTCGCCAGCGTCTTCCGGCAAGAGTTGCGCGAGCTGGTCGATCGACACTAGGTCGGAGAGCGCACGCAGCAACTCGGCGCGCTTGAGCGGATCGTCCTGGCCGGCGAGCCGGTTGAGTGTCGCCAACAGGAAGAGTGCCGTCTCGTCGTCACAGGGCCACTCATAGCAGTCGGCATCGCGGTGGCCGAGGCGCTCCAGCACGAGCCAGCGCTGGTGGCCATCAAGGACCTCGTAGCAGCCAGCCTCGTCAGGCTGCGGCCGGACAATCAGCGGCGGGTAGCGTCCCTCACGTTTGATGTTGGCAGCGAGCTTGGCGAGCAGCGGCTCATCCATAATGTTCGGATTGGCCGGATGCGCGCGCAGACGCTTGAGCGGCACGTGCAACAGCTTGCGCGCCGCGCTAGTTCGTTGCGAGGATGAGGAATTCACGATTCTCGGCATTCTTCTTCTCCGATGCGATGCTGCCCAAATGCTGGTATGGGATCTCGACGGTGCGCAGGTTCCTGCGACTCCTACGAATCAGGTCTTCAATTTCTGCAACTGCGAGCGTGGCGTTGTTCAGCGAGACAAGCCAGACCGGTATGTGCGCGCCTGCGGCAAAGAGATCACGCAACAGATCGGCCGATCGTGAGAACCCGCTCGTCTCGCGGGTCGTTCCCTCCAGAAGGTCGTCGAGCACGGCGTACTCGCGCTCGTAGCTCGACGTGCCGGCGTACGGTGGATCGAGGTAGAGGACGTCTCCCTTGGCATGAGCCAAGAACGCAAAGACGTCTTGCTGAAAAGCATCCCCACGGCCAGGAAAGACACCGGTATTTGCGTCGTGGGCCAGGGCGTGCCAGGCGCTTGGTTGCAGCAACGATCCGGCGTTCAAATAGTGGCCGAAGCGACGTTGGAGCACGCGATCGAGGTCGCCTTCGTGCGCCGCCCGCGCGTCCGTACCCCGCAACATCGACATCGGTTGGACGCGCAGGGCCCACTTGACGACGAGGAGGACGGCAAGCGACCTGCGCGGTTCGTCAAACGCCTTGAGGTTGCGGAGGACCCTGTCGAGGAGCTGGGCGTGCGCACGCGGAAAGACGCTCGGGCTGTAGCGCACTTCGGCCGTGTGCGGATAGTCTTGTTCCAGTTTCCGCAGGAGCGCTATCACGTCGGCGGCAATGAGCTTGACTGACGAGTTCGAGATCAGGGCACGGCCGATCGCGGCGGAGCGAAGCGCCAGATCGTTGCAGACGACGGAGAAGCCTTGAGCTTTGGCGAAGAGGCTGACACTCCCACCGCCGAGAAACGGGTCGACGAATGTGAGGTCACGCCAGCGTGCGCGTGGCACTGCCTGGCTTAGCAGCGCAAAGATCAGTGGGGTGAGCCGGCGCTTGCCGCCCAAGTAGGCGGGCAGTGAGCGGAATGGTGCCCACTCGAGGCCAGCGCGCGCTTGGCGGCGTTGCTGGGGTTCGCTGGGACTGGCTGGTTTGCTGTCGACGAAAACGGCCGTCCTCCTCTCGGAGTCGGCCGTGCCCTTGGGCTTCGCCTTGCTCGCTGAGTTTCTTGCTCCTGCGTCTTTAGCCCTCTTGGACATGCAAAACCCCCTTGGGGTTCTGCTATGTCCTTCCTCAAGCACGACTCTATTCGTCGCGGGAGGATTCGCTGACTCTGCAGGACCTTCTAAAGAATTCTATCCCCTGTCCCGTGTTACCGTCAAGCGGACAAGCACATGAGCGGTTCTTGTCTCGCGAAACGTATCCGCCGAACCCGCTCGTTCATGTGAGGAGTTGCTACTTCTTCTTCGGCGTCTTTCGCACGGCGGACTTAGCGCTGCGGTGAGCCGTCGATCCTCGCCCTGGGACGACAGTCCAGAAGACCCAGCCGTTACACGCCGCGCCGCCCATAACAGCGCTCCCCGCTCCCGACGGACTCTTGAACTGTCGCCCGTCGGCAAGCCGGTAGCGCAGATTTCCGTCCTTCCCAGCAACCACTTTCGCTCGATGCTCCTTGCCCTTATAGCGCCTTACGAGCGTCGTCCCAGGCGTCAGGTTCCGATCTTTGATCACGTCGCACCTCCTCAAAGTTTGGTGCGACATGCATTGCTCTCCACGTTGGTAGAAGTCAAGTGCCCCCTACCCTACCCCTTCACCCTCTCGTGCAGGTCCGGCTCCTTGACTCGTTCGGCCGTCAGAGCGATTGATGTCGAGACGAAACGAGAACGAAGGATGAAAAAGCCGAAGCCCCCTACGCTTGAAGCCCTAGTCGACCTCTATCTGGTCCGCTGCCGAGTAGAAGGCAAGTCGTCCAACACCACGTACGCCTACGAACAGACGCTCCGCCGCTTCCTCCGTATCGCGGAGGACGCACGGTTCCCATCCAACGCGACCGAGATCACCCCGGTCCATGTCTACGCCTATCTCGAGAACTTCGTTCACCTCGCGTTGGAGTCTCGCCATCGCTACTTTCGCGAGGTGCGCTGCTTCTTCAACTG
>JBKKBW010000211.1:0-9978 GCA_046713635.1 Dehalococcoidia bacterium | reverse complement strand
GACGACGACATGCATGACAGGATCGACATCGCGTACAGCATCTTGGCATCCGGCCGGGCTAAATTCTCCTCGACGGTCGCGCTGCCGTTGATGTCGACGATGAACCAGACGCCGTCCGGCCTGATCGCGGCGCGAATCGGTTCCGCCGCCTGCCGTAGCGGGTCGGTCATGTCGTGCAAGCAATCGAACGTCGTGATCAGGTCGAAGCTCGCGTCGGCGGGCAGCGAATCGACAGCGACGTCATGGAAGATGACGTTCGATTCGCCCGCCGCGTCGCGATTCACCGCAGCCCGTTCGAGCTGGAGCTTGGACACCTCGTAGCCATGGAGCTCCGAGAGAGGGAAGGCGCGCGCCATTTCGAGCAGCGCGACGCCGCTCCCGCAGCCGAGGTCCGCCACCTTGCCGCCCTGCGTGAGCCGCTCGACGACGCCATCGAGCTTGGGCAACGCGGCGTTGACGAGCATCGTCCGGTACCAGTTGCGGAACGTATACTCCGTGAACTGCATCGAAGCCTCGCCGCGGTCGTCCCAGGAAAGGCCGATACCGCTGCGGAATGCCTCAGGTAGTCGCTCGACCGTCTCGATGCGGTGCGGGATCGAGTCGAAGACATGGCCCAGGTACATCACGTGGTCCGAGTCCGCCACGACCGCGTATGTCTCCGGGGGTAGACGAAAGCGCCCGCCGTCGTGCTCGAGCAGGCCAGACGCCGTCTGCTGGCGTAGCCACTCGCGCAGCCAGCGTTCGTGCAATCCTGTCGACGCAGCCAGCTCCTCGCTGGTAATGAAGCCTTTGTCCGCCAGCGCGTCATACAGCTCCAGCCGGCGCCCCAGGTAGATCATCAGCGCGACGTACAGGTCCGCCGCGATCCCGCGCACGGCGTTCAGTTGCTCGAACAGCTTGCCGGGATCGACGTAATCCTGTGTCATGCGCCGCCAACGTACCAAATCAGCATCGCTGGTGGCTCGGGACGACGCCAATTTCCCACTTCCCCTTTTAGGGAAGGGGGTAAGGGGGTTAGGTCAGAACGCCAGTCCGAAGTCGTACGTCCCCGCGTACGAATCGCCGCTCTTGGTGACCGGCATCGTGAGTTGCTCGCCGCCTTGGCCGTAGATACCGTCGTTCTCGTTCCGCGTATCCCGATCGCCGCGCGTGTTGTATGGCGTTTGGGCGTAAACCTCGTCCGACACCGCGTCGTCGAAATAGAGCTGCGACGTGAACTCGTGCGTCGTCGATTCACCGTCGAACGTGCGCACCTTGAAGTGAATGTGGGGCGTGCGACCCTGGTACCAACCCGGGTAGACCGTCTGGAAGGCCACCAGGCCCTTCCGGCGCTTTCGAGTCGCCATCGCCGCCGCACGCCGCGACGAAGGCCGCGCCAGCGGGCCCATCAGGCCTAGCAACTCCCGGCGGCTGAAGAGCTTGTCCAGGTTGTAGTTCGGAGCCATCCGGGGTACCTCCTTACGGGGTTTCGCGCTTCCTTGGTACCGCAAGGGACGAATCGTGGCCAGGTTCAGAAGGCACTCTCCGCCTCCAGTCACAGCAATGTCACATTCGACCTAGGGGAAGCTCTCGATTGACCTCGCCTGCCACCGGATGTAGCGTTCAAAGCGGAGCATAAAGAACCCCGGACGAGCATAGGATGCGTTTCACCACCTCTGGCTGGCCCCGAACACGACGCCTTCAGGCGATCGCACTCATGGCTCTCGCGGGCATGATTGCTGCCGTCATTGCCGCCGCCATGTCGGCGTGTAACGCCGGCGACTCCGCCGATTCCGGGCCGGCCCCGCGCGTGCAGTCGCGTCCCTCCGTAACGAACGTTCCCACGGCCACCACCACATCGACGCCCGCGCCGCTGCCGACTGTCGTGCTGCCGCCCGGCGGAGAAGCGCCTTCAGGTGGCGACCAGCCATCCGGACCGCCGCCCGCCCCGCGCGTGGGTAGCCTGCCTGAGAACGCCGCATCAGCGGAGTTCATGACGTTGCAAGACGCGCTCCGGCGCGAGATTGACGCGTATCGCGCGAGCACAGGCACCGACGCCGCGATCGCGGTGACGGACTTGCAGACCAGCGAGACGATATCGGTGCAAGGCAACGTTGCGAAGCGCAATGGCTGCACGATCAACATGTACGCGCTGCTCGCGATCACGAGCGAGTTCGAGGCAGGTCGAGGCGATCCTGCAAGCGTCGCGGCGAGCGTCCGCAGCGGCATCGGCGATAGCTATCCGCCGCAGGTACGCGCATTCCTGGAGGTCGTCTTCGGCGACTTCCATCGTGGCGAACAGCGTGCCCGCGAGCTGATGTCGTCGTGGGGCATGAGCGCATCGTTGTTCGACCACGTGCCATACTACGGAAACGGCACGCAGAATAACTTGCTCACCGCGCTCGAGAACAACCAGACGTGGACGAAGCTGTACCGTGGTCAGCTATTCGACGGCCAGTGGACGTCGTACGCGCTTGCCAGGCTACACGAGATCAAGCCGGGCCTGAACTACATCATTCCGGGCCAGCTCCCGCCGCAGGCGAGCGTTGCTCACAAGATTGGCTATTACCACGACATCGATGGCTGGGTCGTCGCCGACGCAGGCGTGGTCACGTTCGCCGACCGGACGGGACAGCAACGCGCCTACGTGGTGACCTACCTCTCGGAACGCGCGCCGACGGAAGCTGCCGGCTACTCGTTTGGAGCCCGCCTATCGCGCATGGTCTGGGACTGGATGCACCCGCGCTATTTCGAAGGCGCGCCACCAACCGATACGCCGACGCGGACCCCGCGGCCGTCCACCGCTGTGCCGACGCGAACGCCACGGCCGCCGCGAACGCCCACCCTCACGCCGGTCCCGACGCTGGCGCTGACGCCGGCGCCCTCGCTCGTACCGACGCAAACGGCCCTTCCGTAGCTGCCGGTCCCGGCCCTGGCCTCAACATCAGGCGTGACATCAAACGCTTGGGGCTATTCCAGGTTCGGCCTAAGCTCACGACATGTCCGGCGAACTGTCGTCCTGAGCCCTTCCGTGCGATCTCGTGTCACCTTGAGCGCAGCGAAAGGTATATCGACTAACTGGCGTCAAACCTCGCTCGGCATGCAATGCGCCCTGGGCGGCGGGGAGGGGGAAGAGCCTGCCCTCGAGCGAAGCGAAGGGATCTAGTCCACAGGAGGGTGACATCAAACGCTTGGAGCTATTTCCGATCGGCCCTAAGATAGCGCCATGACGATCACCACCGCGCGACATCTGCGCACCACCCTACACAGAAAAGAAGGCCCTTCCGGGCCGCTTGCCGGCACACCTCCAGGACCAACAATCAAGATGAAAACGAGGCAACAGATTCAGAAAGGCGGCGCAAAAAAATAAATTCTTCCAAATAATCAAGGTTGCCCTGGGCGTCAGCTACGCCAGCGAGGAGCCTGTCGCCTGCTCGATGATGCGCAGCCCCAGCTCGATCCCGATGCCCAAGCAGTCCTCATCGAAGTCGAACTTGGGGTGATGATGCGGGTACGTGATGCCTTTCGATTCGTTCCCGCCGCCCAGGAAGAAGTAGCACCCCGGCCGAGCTTCCAGGAAGTACGCCATGTCGTCCGCGCCCATCGCCTTCGTCTCCGCGACGCGCTCCGGTCCGAGCAGCGCGGCGGCCACGCCCTCAACGAGTGCCGCGCACTCCGGATCGTTCACGACGGCGGGCAGCGTCGAGTTGTCGAACTGGTATGTCGCGCCCCACGCGCTCGTGATGCCCGCCAGCAGCTCTTCCATCCGCGCGAGCACGAGTTCCAGCACCGCAGGCTCGTACGTACGCACCGTCCCGGACATCATCACCTCGTTCGGGATGATGTTGCCCCGCTTGCCGCCTTCGATGCGCCCTATCGTGAGCACCGCGGTCTGCGACGGATGGACGCTGCGGCTCACCACCGTCTGCAGCGAGACGATGACGTGCGCTGTAACAACGATCGGGTCGATGCTGCTGTGCGGCTCGGCGGCGTGCCCACCCTTCCCGCGAATGATGATGCGGAAGTGCGTCGCCGCCGCCATGATCGGTCCCGCTACAACGCGTACCTCGCCGATCGGCGCGTCGGCCCCGATATGCAGGCCGAACACCTTGTCAACGCCTTCTAGCACGCCTTCGTCGATCATGTTCTTCGCGCCGCCGATCCGCTCCTCCGCCGGCTGGAACGCGAACCGCACACTCCCAGACAGCGAGTTGCGCGACTTGCTCAGCGCGGCCGCAATCCCCAGCGCAATCGCGACGTGCCCGTCGTGGCCGCAGGCGTGCATCGAGCCGTTCTGCGATGCGAACGGCAGTCCCGTTTCTTCATCGAGCGGCAGGCCGTCCATGTCGGCGCGCCAGCAGATCGTTGAGCCGGGCCGCGCGCCGCGCACGATCGCCGTGACACCGGTCTTGTTGATCGGCCTCACGTCCTCCAGTCCGATCGCGTTCAGTCGATCGAGCACGACCTGCTGCGTGCGCGTCTCCTCGTACGAAAGCTCGACGTGCTCGTGCAGATCGCGCCGGATCGCAATCGTCTCTTCGACCAGCGATTCGACAGCGGGTCGGAGCGCTGCGTACTGCTCGCGGGCTGTCGTCATCGAGTCAGCTCCTTCAGCCGCCGTTCGACAGAGTCCGGCTCCGCATGCTCGATACCGAGCAGATCAAGTAGCCCGACGAGCTCGCCGCGATGGTGGATGTCGTGCTCCAGCAGGCCGAACGCCACCCAGTGGCCACTGAGCTTCACCGTCTTCTCCTGGTACGGCACGTCGTACTCGCGGGTCAGCAGCTCTTCTCTCTTGAGAAATTCCGCCATCCGCTCCCACGACGCACGGAGCTGGGATTGCAAGCCTTCGCTTGTCTGGCCTAGGATCAGCGAATCGGGGTTCGGCTTCCCGTCCTCAATCACGCCACTTGAGAGGTAGAACCGGCCGATGATGCAGTGCAGCAAGATGCCTCGAGCGTTCCATCGCTCAGGCGTGGGCGACCAGCCTAGACGCTCCTCGCCAAACAAGTCGACGATCTCGATCAGGTCGTCGTTAACGCGCTCCCACATCGGCGTAATGTCCAGCGGCGGGTACGTCATGGCGTGCCAACCTCCGGGTGCTCAATGTCGAGGAGTGCGAGGTAGTGAAGGATGTCCGCTCGATGGTGGATGTCGTGCTCGAGTCCGTGGAACGCGATCCAGTGCCCAGTGATGTTCATCGGCTCATGAATGCTGGAGTACCTACGCGCAAGCTTTTCGGGATCAGACAGGAAGCGCAGCAAGCGCTCCCACGAGAGCTGGAGGTGACGCTTGACATCATCCTTCGTCTGGGCGTCGCGGAGCACGTCCGGTGACGTCTCGTCATCCTTCGCGTCCCGCGTCATCCAGATTTGGCGCGCCGTCGCTACGTGCACGAGAATGCCACGAAAGTTCCAGAGGTCTGGCTTTGGACTCCAGTTCAGCTTGTCGTCGGGGACGTAGTCAACAAGGCGGACGATGCCGTCGTTGAGCCGGCCCCACTGCGCCGTGATGTCCAGCGGCGGGTACGTCACGGTGTACCTACATCCGGGTGCTCGATGCCGAGCAGCGCGAGATAGTGAAAGATGTCAGCGCGATGATGGATGTCGTGCTCGAGCAGATGGTACGCGATCCAGTGGCCGTTGTAGGTGTGGCCATCTTCGTCATCGATGTGGCTCGCAGCGAGCTGCGCCGGATTCGAGAGAAAGCGTTCGACGCGCTCCCAGGACAGGGCAAGGTGGTGCGTAATCGCCTCTTTCGTGCGCGCTTCGCGAAGGACGTCCGGTGTTGGCAGGCCATCCTCTACGTCGGTCGCGAGCCACGAGTGCCGGACAGCGATCATGTGGATGAGTGTGCCCTTGAAGTTCCAGAGCTCGGGCTTCGGGCTCCAGTTCATCTTGTCGTCCGGGATGTAGTCCACGAGGCGGATCATGCCGTCGTTCAGACGTCCCCAGAACGGCACTATGTCGAGCGCGACGGGTGTCGGAGTAGTCATGGTGTCTCCACGTTCGGGTGCTCGACCCCCAGGAGCGCCAAATAGGTAAAGAGGTCAGCGCGATGATGCACGTCATGTTCCAGCAGGTGGTAAGCCAGCCAGTCGGCCGTAAACGTCGTTGGCTTGTCGTAGTACATCCCGTCATACGTCTCCGACATCTTCGCGGCGTCCGACAGGAACCGCTCGAGCCGCTGCCACGAGACGGCGAGCTGACGCTTCAAGTCTTGCTTTCCAAGGCTTCCGCTCAGCACGTTCGGCGACGGTTCGCCGTCACGGATCTGGTTGCCGAGCCAGTTGTGCCGCGCCATGGAGAAGTGGATCAGGATGCCGCGGAAGTTCCAGAGCTCCGGCTTCGGGCTCCAGTTCATCTTGTCGTCCGGAATGTAGTCGATGAGCTGGATGAGTTGCTCGTTCATCCGCGCCCAGAACGGCAGGACGTCTATCGCGGTTGCCGGCTTGCTCGACACGTCGCTCCTCCAGAGCAGCGGTCGCTACGCGACGCGCCCCATCACTTGCAGAATGTCGTAACCGGTCACGTCCTTTGACTTCTGCGCCTGAGCGGTCAGCCAAGCTTGGTCCAACTTACCCGCCTGTACAGCCTTCGCCAGATCGACGAGACAGGCTTTGATTGTCGCCTCGTCGTGGAACTTCCCATATGTTGGTTCGTAGATCGAGCCGCCACCTTGCTGGTGATAGTACTCAACGGCGTGCTTCGCTTCCGCGATCTGTTCGTCGGTGGGCGTGAAGCACTCGTTCGCGATCTCTGCTTGCTGGGGGTGGATTACCCACGTTCCATCCATACCCAGGTTCGCGGAACCAAGGCTCTTCTCGCGGAGCCCCGCGTAAATCTCCTCGGCTTCCTCCGCCGAGCTGTCCTTGCGCACGATGCGAAGCCAGGCATTGTCGATGGCATGTAGGCCCGCGGCCTTCGCAGCAACAACTGTGGCCTGCTTAGCGTAGTGGAAGTTCTGATTCTGGTTGACCACGTTCTCGCGCACACCCATCGCGGCGGCGAAGTCGGCGATGCCGAAGATCAGACCTGCCATGCGGTCGGACGCTGTCGCGATTTTGTACGCGTTCACAATGGCAAGAGGCGTCTCGATGAGAGCCTCGATCTGGATCCGCGTCGTCCAGCCAGCTTGCTGCTCGAGCGCGTCCAGCAGCTTCGAAAGGTAGATGATGTCCTCGGGTGTCTCGGTCTTTGGCAGAATGATACCGTGGAATTTGTCGGGCGCGCGCAGCACGATAGCTTCCATATCACCCAGAAAGAACTTGCTCTTGATATTGTTGGGCCGGATCGCGATGACCTTCCTGCCGAAGTCCACGGTGTTGAGCGCCTCGACCATCGTGTTGCGGCTCGATTCGCCCTTGAACTCGTACGGGCAGGCATCCTCGAAGTCGGGCATCAGGTGGTCAACGTTAGCCGCCGCCGCGTTCTGGTGCATCTTGAGTTGATGCGATGGATACGTTAGTTCGGTTCGTGGGATGACGAATCGATTCAGCTTCTGAAGGATGTACATGCTGCTCCTGATCTGATTGGTGCGAAGACTGGCGCTGGTACTATACCGAACCAGCCGTGCATCCTAGGCAAGAAGAGGGCCGGGTTTCCCCGGCCCGCTGGACGTTCGAGCGGCCCGTGCCGAGTCGGTAGTTTGGAACGAAATGATCTCTCCGAATGGAACCCAGGCGTCACCTTCCGCCCTGGCGAACTGGAGTCCTTCGATTGGGCGGTGGTCTGTCTCGCTCAGGTTGATCGAGGTGAGGCAGACAGAGCAGGTGAAGTCGCGGATCGATTCCGCCGCTGCGATCACGCTGCGCCGGTTGAGGTCTTGGCCGGCCTCCGTCAACACTTTGACAGCAAGCTCCGCGACAGACTGGCCATACAGGCTGAGGTTCGTCGCGGTGACCTCCGCCGGACCGAACTCCTCCATGATGGCGATGTGCTCTTGCACGCCGGCGTCGTCGGCGAAGATGAGCGGCTTGAGGTACGCCGTCGTAATCGCGCCTGCGGCGTTCGCCGGCTCGGCGATAGCGATCGTACTCGGGTCAGCAATAACGCCTGAGAACAGGATCTCACCCTCGAAGCCGAGCTGCGAGCGCGCAACCTTCAAAATGCTGGCTGCCTGTAGCGGCAATGAGTAGACGACGATCGTGTCGGCTCCGGCGTTGATTACCCCTTGAACCTGCTGTGTCATGTCGGTGTTGACGGCCTCGTAGCTCTGGGTCGTCACCACCGTGACGTTGCTCCCTTCAATCCCAGCCTCGACACCCTCCTGGCCATCTGTTCCAAAGTCGTCGTTTTGTAGGATAAAGCCGATCTTGGCGTCCGGAAAGTTCTCAACGATGTACTTTCCGATCTCGTTGCCTTCCTGAACGTAGTTTGGGTTGTACCCGAACGCAGTCCTCGTGATTGGGTCCGTGAACTTCGTTGCGCCCGTCGCTGTGAACAGGTCGGGCACTTGTTGCTCCTTAAGATACTCGAACACCGAGCTGTGCTGCGCTGTCCCCAACCCGCTAACCAGGGCGAAGATGCCGTCTTGCTCCACGAGCTTACGAACGCGTTGGTTTGTTATCGATGGATCGTACTGGTCATCTTCGACGATCAGCCTGATCTGACGGCCGTTAATTCCTCCCGCAGCATTGACTGAGTCGATGTAAGCCTGCATGCCGGGCACGATCTGGTTGCCATAGAGCGCTGCTGCTGCGCCGCTCAAGGGCATATGGGTACCCAGCACGATCTCGGTGTCTGTCACGCCTGTCGTGTCTTCGGGGATGTCGTCTAGGCTGCCGCCCGCACTGGGCGTGTCGTCACCGTCACTTGGCGTTTCGTCGTCACCCGGCGTTTCTGCGACTGGCGTGTTTCCTCCATCGCCGCCGTCCTCGTCGTCGGAGCATGCGAACGCAGCCACTGCGAACACCGCCACGAGTAGGAGGAAGAGGCGAAGTAGGATGCTGTTGTTGGGTCGTTGCATTAGAAGTTCCCTCCCTGTTCCCTTCTGTTTGATTGCTCATTGTCCATGTCGAAGCCGTTATGCGCCAGTGCCAGGGCTGCCGGGCTTGTCGTTGGAGGCTTCGCCAGAACCGCCAACGAGCTTCTGGACGACGGGGTGTCTCCGGAGCGTGTCGAAGGGCGAGCGAAGACTCACCATAAGATCGCTGACTCGTAGGCGGCCGAGGCGCTGAGGCAGGCCGGCGGCGCCCGCGGGCAAGAAGATCATGACCAGAATGAGAACGGTCCCGTAGATCGCCCAGCGTAGACGATCTACCGCGGGCAGATTGTCGGCGAGCTCTGCGATGACGCCGGCCTGGAAGACGAAAAACGCCGCGGCGAGGATAGAACCTAGGATTGAAGCGAGGCCGCCGATCACGATTGCCACGAGCAGCGTAATCGACTGGAATGTACCGAAGCTCTCCGGGCTGACGAAGTCCTGGGTGTAGACGAAGAGGCCGCCGCCGACGCCCGCGTAGAGGGCACTGAGGCCGAAGGCGAGCGTTTTGTACCAGGCCACATTTACGCCCATCTGCTGCGCGCCGATTTCACTGTCGCGGATGGCGATGAACGCCCGGCCGATGCGACTGCGGGTGATGTTCCACGCGAGCACGGTCATGACTAGGGCGGGAATCATCGTGCTGTAGTAGAGCCACTGCCGGTCGTCCATTAGGCCGTCTACCGTTCCCGGTACGCGCATGGTAGGCAGGTCCAGGCCGCTGGCGCTGCCTGTGTACTTTGCTATGTCGACTAGGTCGCTGTGCTTTAACAACTGCGGTAGCGAGACGATGAGCGCTAGCGTGGCGATGGCGAGGTACGGCCCCGAAAGTCGCAGCGCTGGGATGCCGATTCCGAACCCAACAATACCAGCGCCGATCCCTCCTGCGAGTATTGCCACCGCTACTGGTGTACCGGTCCGGTCCAGCAAAATAGCAGTGATGTACGCTCCAACGGCGACTAAGGCGCCATGACCGAGCGAGATCTGGCCGCTATAGCCCGTGAGCATGTTGAGCCC
>JBKKBW010000210.1:0-4734 GCA_046713635.1 Dehalococcoidia bacterium | reverse complement strand
CTACGCGATCGAGCAGTATCAGGATGCCGACCCACACACTCGCGAAGGCGCATCCGGCGAACACGGCGCCGACCGCGGAGAAGCCCGTATTGCGTCCGGCCAAGAAGGCTGCCGCCGAAGCAAGGCCCGCAAGAAACACAACGGTTGCCCGAAAGGCGACGTTGTGGCGGGCTGCCCACTCCCAAATCGTTGGCTTAACGTCCATGTTAGTCCTAGATCAGTTATCGGCGCGCCGAAGCCAAGCAGCTTAGGGAAAGCACCATCAGGGATTCCCCGCAGGGCCAAGAGGTTGCCTAACTGCGGCGTTGCGCCAGGAAGACGGGAATCACACGTTCGGTGCGCTTCTGGTACTCGGCATACGACGGAAACGCTGCCACAGCGCGCTCCCACCAGACCGCCTTCTCGTCTCCCGTGAGCTCGCGCACGTCGACGGCAAAGGGCTCCGGCCCGTCCTGAATCGTCGCCGCCGTGGGATCTGCCTTCAGGTTGTAGTACCAGACTGGATGCTTCGGCGCGCCGCCCAGCGACGCAACCAGCGCGTACTCCCCTTCGTGCTCGACGCGCATCAGGGCCATCTTGCGCACCTTGCCGCTCTTGTTGCCGCGCGTCGTCACAATAATCACCGGCAGGCCCGTGTCGAGCAACGTGTTTCCTTCGAGGCCGCCGGTGCGCTCATAGGTCTCAACTTGATCGCGCACCCACTTCATTGTGCTGGGGTCGTACTCACCATCGATCTTTGCCATCGCGTGCTCCTAGCTCCAAAGCGGTCTGGTACCCCCGGCAGGACTCGAACCTGCGCTCCCGGCTTCGGAGGCCGGTACTCTATCCAGCTGAGCTACGGGGGCTCGTTTGCATCCTATCGGCGCGCAGCGCGCGTGGGCAAACTCCGAGCTACGCCCCGGCGCTCTTGGCCCTTGGGCGTCGGCCCGTATACTGGCTGCATGAGCGGCTACGACCACAACGCGATCGAATCGAAGTGGCGCAAGCGCTGGGAAGACACTCACGTCTACGATGTAGACGTCCACAGCGCTGCGCGTCCTTTCTACAACCTGATGATGTTTCCCTACCCCTCGGCGGAAGGGCTGCACATAGGGAACGTGTACGCGTTCACGGGCGTCGACATCTACGGGCGATTTCAGGCGATGCGGGGCAACGATGTCTTCGAGCCGTTTGGCTACGACGCTTTCGGCATCCACAGCGAGAACTTCGCCCTTAAGCAGAACATCCACCCGATGACGCTGATCCCCAACAACATCAAGCGCTTCCGCGAGCAGATGAAGCAGATGGGGACGCGGATCAATTGGGACCACGAAGTCGACACCACGGATCCCGCCTACTACAAGTGGACGCAATGGCTCTTTGTCCAGCTCTTCAAACACGGTTTGGCGGAGAAGCGGACGGCCCCGGTTAACTGGTGCCCTTCCTGCAAGACTGTTCTCGCTGATGAGCAAGTTATCGCTGGCCGGTGCGAGCGCTGTTCGACGGAGATCACACAGCGACACCTGGAGCAGTGGTTCTTTAAGATCACCAACTACACGGAACGCCTTCTCGCTAATCTCG
Organism: Dehalococcoidia bacterium; assembly: GCA_046713635.1. Taxonomy (GTDB): domain Bacteria; phylum Chloroflexota; class Dehalococcoidia; order DSTF01; family RBG-16-68-14; genus JBBDXS01. Next base: position 3,174 of record JBKKBW010000210.1, on the reverse strand, counting down.
ACTGGATCGATTGGTCGGACGTTGTCAAGAGCGCGCAGCGCAACTGGATTGGCCGCAGCGAAGGTCTTGAGATGTCCTTCCCCGTCGAAGGCGCTGGCGAGTCGATCACGTTCTTCACGACCCGGCCACACACGATCATCGGCCTGACGTTCATGGCGCTCGCTCCCGAGCACCCTCTCGTCCAACAGATCACCACCCCCGAACAGCGTGCAGCCGTCGAAAAATACGTCGGGGACGCGCTACACAAGACGGCGATCGACCGTCAGTCGATGGAGCGCACGGGCGTCTTCACTGGTGCTTATGCGACCAACCCCCTCAACGGCGACCGCGTTCCCGTCTGGGTGGCCGATTACGTGCTCATCACGTACGGCACGGGAGCGATCATGGCTGTTCCCGGCCACGACGAACGCGACTTCGACTTCGCGAAACACTATGGGTTGCCAATCAAAGTCGTGGTCGCGCCCGAAGGCTGGTCCGGCGCCGTGCTCGACGCCGCCCACACCGATCCCGGCACGCTGGTAAGCTCCGGTGAATTCGATGGCATGGCGAGTAGCGAGGCGCAGCGAGCGATCATCGAGAAGCTCGAGCGCGATGGCACAGGAAGCCGGCGCGTGACCTACCGTTTGCGCGACTGGTTGATCTCACGGCAACGTTACTGGGGCGCGCCGATTCCGATCGTCTACTGCGACACGTGCGGGACGCAGGCTGTACCCGAAGCGCAGCTCCCCGTCGTTCTTCCCTACGTTGAAGCGTTCCGCCCGACCGGCACGGACCAGTCGCCACTCGCACAGGTCGAGTCGTTCGTCGACACGACGTGTCCGAAGTGCGGCGGGCCCGCCCGGCGCGAGACCGACGTGAGCGACACGTTCCTCGATTCTTCCTGGTACTTCCTTCGGTATCCGTCCACCGAGTACGACGACCGGCCATTCGACAAAGCCCTGACCGAGAAGTGGCTGCCTGTGCACAGCTATATCGGCGGAAAGGAGCACTCAGTGCTCCATCTGTTGTACTCGCGCTTTATCACGATGGCGCTTCAAGACATGGGGCACATCCACTTCGAGGAGCCCTTCACGAAGTTTCGCGCGCACGGCTTGCTGATCCTTCGCGGCTCGAAGATCAGCAAGTCGCGCGGCAACGTGGTCAACCCGGACGAGTACGTTGCGTCGCACGGCGCCGACACGCTACGCGCCTACCTGATGTTCTCGGGCCGCTACGATGAAGGCGGCGACTTTTCGGACAAAGGCATCGAAGGGGTGGCGCGTTTCATCAACCGCGTTTGGGACGCGACGCAGCGCTATCGCGCGCAAGAGAGCGAGGGCGACTTCCCGACGGAAGTGCAGCAGCAGCTCCACCGGACGATCGAACGCGTGACGCGCGACCTGGGCAACCTGGAGTACAACACGGCGATCGCCTTCCTGATGGAGTACATGAACTTCTTGCAGCCGCGGCCAACGCTGCACGGCGACGAGGTGCGCTCGATGCTGTTGATGCTGGCGCCGCTCGCGCCCTATGTTACCGAGGAGCTCTGGGAGCAGATCGGTGGGCCTTACTCGATTCACCAGCAGCCCTGGCCAACGTTCGATTCGGAGCTAGCGAAAGAGCGTGAGGTTGCGGTCGCGGTGCAGGTGAACGGCAAGACGCGCGACGTGTTACAGCTAGCGGCGGCCACGGAGGAGACTGCGGCGGTGGAGCGGGCGCGCGCATCTGACAAGGTTGCCCGGCACCTCGATGGCAAGTCGATCGTGCGGACGATCTACGTTCCGGACCGGCTGGTCAACTTCGTCGTTAAGTAAAAAGGCCAGGCAGCGCCTGGCCGAAAAGACAACAAAAGCACCCCGGCAACGGTCTATTTTCCCAGGAAGTTGCCCTCCAAGTATCGTCGACGCTAAGGCGTTTCACTTCCGTGTTCGGGATGGGAACGGGTGGGTCCGCCTCGCTCTAGTCACCGAGGTACTAGTGCTGCACGTATTCTATCGGCGACCCGTCCGCAAGGGCAAGCCATGCGTGGGCTCAGGCCGACTTCCATACGGTGGTCGACTTCGCGGGCAGCTGCGCGGTCGCGGCCTCCTCCATTCGGAGCGCAGCCAACTCAACGCCCGGGCCGGCGAACTTTACTTCCTCCGTGCAGAGCAGTGGCTGCCACCGTCCGTCATAGGTGAATTGAGTAGCGTCCCCGAAGTTCACTACGAGGAGCCTTCGCCGGTCGCTCACGTTTCGTTCGACGACCACCAAGTCGTCAGAGGCGGCTTCGGCGCGCAACGTGGAGCCGATCGCGCCAAAGATCGGGTCGTTCCGGCGGAGCGAGAGCAGCTCCCGCATTAAGCATAGAATGCCCGCATTCGGCTGCTGGTCTCGTTCGCTCCAGTCGAGCTTCGATGCGAGGAATGTCCCGTGTTCCTGCGCGTCCGGTAGCTCACGTCCGTCCTTCGCACGAGACGCCCAGAACTTCCGGAACTCCGCCCTACGTCCTGCGCGCGCTTTTGCTGCAAGCTCCGCATGGTGGTCCGTGAAGTAGAGGAACGGTGCCGACGCGGCGAACTCGTCACCCATGAATAACAGAGGCGTTTCTTCCACTAGCAAGAGCAAGGCATACACTGCCTTGTACAGTTCCAGCCCTACGGTCTCCGCGAGTCTTGTGCCGAACGCCCGGTTGCCGACTTGATCATGGTTTTGCAAGCAGTACGTTAGCGTCCGCAAAGACGCTGTGGCGGCGCGGGTCTCACGTCGCAGCCCGTCCATTCCACAGTACAGGAAACCATCGTTGAGCAGGCGTGCGATCTCTTCGTTGGTGCCCTGATACGCATCGAGGTAGCCTTCGCGCTCGCCCGTCAGGCGGACGTAGACGGAGTGATGAAAGTCGTCCACCCACATTCCGTCGAACCCGTAGCCCCCAACCTCCGCCGGTGCGATCACCCGCAGCTCATTTCGTTCGTGCTCGGCGATGATCAGGCAACGTCTTCCCTGAGGTGCCTGTTCGTGCACTGCCGCGGCAAACTCTCGCATGATGTGGGGGTCAGTCCGATCGTAGATCTCGTGGGCAGCGTCGATGCGAAAGCCATCGATGTGGAATTCGTGCATCCAGTACAGCAGGTTATCGGTGAAGTACTGCCGGACGAACGCGCTCTCTTGTCCGTCGAAGTTGATCGCGCGCCCCCAGGGCGTGTTGTAACGGTC
>JBKKBW010000209.1:0-1932 GCA_046713635.1 Dehalococcoidia bacterium | reverse complement strand
GATCACCTCAAGTGCGGTCGGGCCATCCACGCGTTCGACCTGCGCAGCGACGCGAGCTACCGGCTGCGTATCCTTGAGCGCAGCCCAGCCAATGAGATCGGCGTCGGTAGACGCTCGTTCGGAGCGCGTGGTGGCGAGGAGAAACGCAGCTTCAAGCAGGTTGCTCTTGCCCTGCGCGTTGTCGCCCACCAGCAGCGTCAGTCCCTTGGAGAGGTCAATCTCTTGTTTGCGGTAGTTGCGGAAGTGCGCGAGCGAGAGGTGTTTGATCCACACCGGCGGCCGTCCTTAGCGCCGGCCGTACCGGCGCATTAGCGGCGGCCGCACCGGCGCATTAGCGCCGGCTCTCTCCTTCGACGAAGCGCAGGCGCAGTCGTTGCGCATCTGGGCGAGACTCCTCGATTAGTAACTCTTCGCCCGTAGCGTGCGCCAGCGCGTCGACGACATGGCCGGCCGTCACAGGGGAGCGTAGCACGAGCTGGAGCGCGGCCTCTCCGTTGCGGAAGCCGACGACTGACGCTGTGTCAGCCTCCGGCATGCTATCGAGAGCACGCTGAATGTCCATCAGCTCTTGGAAGCCGGAGACAGGAGCTAGCACCACGCTGGCGCCCTGGTCGCTCGGCCGGAACTGCGGCTCACCCGGCATGGCTGGCTCTTCTGTCGAGACAGCAGAAGGCCGTCGGTGTTCGGCGAACTCGCCATTAAGCGTACGCTGCAGTTGGTCGAGACGCATCTGCAGCTTGTCCGCCATCAGCGCGAGTGCGGACGATTCGTTCGAGAGACGTTTGGCTTCGATACCCATATGATCGATGGCCATGCCGAAGTTGTGTAGCACGTCAGTCAGCGAGCGGCGAAGCTCGGACATCTCCTGAGGCATCGTCTCGAAGCGGGCGAGCGTTTCCTCCAGTGTACCGCCGTTGCTCGCCGCCGATGCGCCCTGCGGCTGGGCAACCGCGACGGCTTCGCGCTGGGCGACGCCGGGCGCGGGCTGGGACTTCGGTTCTTTGGACCCGAACAGTTTCACAATTCCTTCCACCAGCCGGTTGAGAGCATGCTGCGTTTGCTGCGCATCTAATCTGGGCGGCTCCGTCGCCATTGCCACCCATTGTGACATAAGACGCGGCAGGCCGTCGTGACTAATGAGTATCGGCATTTGGCCGGAAGGGCTGTAGAATTGGGAGCTATGTAGGGTGAACCCTCAGCCCCTACCGCTTCCGCAGATACGGCAGGAGGCTTGGCAATCAGGCAAGGAGGCAAGCGATGACAAGGGTAACGTTGCCGTACGGCGCCGAGACGATCGAAGCGCAAGTACCTGATCGTACGACGGTGGTGCGCGGCGGCACTGGTGGCGGGGAACGCCCGCGGCTGGCGCCCACGCCAGACCAAGCACAGGCGATCCGCGAGGCACTGGCCAAGCCGCTCGGGCTGCCACCAATACGCGACATGGTGCGGCCGGGCGCGCACGTGCTGATAGCGTTCGATGACCCGACAGTGCCGTCGTACGGGCCCGTTCGCGGCCTTGCGATCGAAGCGCTGCTTGCAGAGCTAGACGCTGCAGGGGTGCCGGAAGGCAACGTCCAGCTCGTGTGCGCGAATGCGCTGCACCGAAAGTGGACGAAGGACGAGCTGGCGCGCGTCATAGGCGAGAACCTGGTGCGCCGCTTCGGCGACAGGCTGACCTGCCACGACGCGGAGGACTGGGACAACCTGGCGCACATCGGGACAACAAAGAGCGGTTACGAGGTCGACATCCACAAAGGCGTTGTCGATAGCGACCTGACGGTCTACGTGAATGCCGCGTGCCACATGGGCTTCGGCGGTGGCTGGAAGTCGATCGCAGTCGGGCTGTCTACCTGGCGATCGATCAGCGCGACGCATACGCCGGATGGGATGTCGATGTCGGTGCGGAACAATCGGATGCACGCGGTGTTCAAC
>JBKKBW010000208.1:0-6179 GCA_046713635.1 Dehalococcoidia bacterium | reverse complement strand
GGTGCTTAACTGGCGCTATGCCGACCGGCGCGCGGGCGACTTCACGATCCGGCTGGCGACGGAAGGCGATCGCGTGCTCGGCTACAGCGTGTTACGCGTCGCGAACGGTGCAGCGCATATCGCGGACCTGCTCGCGCTGCCGGCCGGCTCGATGTCGTCTCGGCGCTCGCCCGTGATGCAGTGAAGCAGCTGCGCGGGCGCGCGGCTTCGATCGAGTGCTGGCTGTTCGAGAACAGCCCGTACGCAGCGGCGCTACGCCGATGCGGCTACCTCGGCCGGAGGCGGCGCAGGCAGCTCACCGACGAAGCGATTGGCGTGCCACTCAGCGAGGTCGAGTTCCTCAGTGGAAAGTCGATTGCCGCGCACCTGTCGTTGGGCGATATGGACTACGTGTGACGTGTTAGGGAGCTGGCGCTGTCGTTCCGGGAGGGTAGACCGTGACGGTGCCGTCGGTGTTGAATCGTGTTGAACTCCCATCCGGAACCGCGCCGACCTACTGGCCGCCGTCAGAGCCGTCTGGATTCTTGACACGGCCGGGTACGACTGTGATTGTCCCGTCTGCGTTGAGCGTGCGCTGTGGTTGCTCAGCCAGGCCGCGCTGCTCGCGGAAATTCTCCTCTACGAAATCAATGTATTGTTCCCAGCTCACGAATCCCGGAGGTGGGGGGGCTGTCGATAGAGTTGATGTCGAAGGAAACGATAACAGTTGATATCGGCTGGGGGAGGCGGACGTCGCCATGCAAGTCGCCGGATTCGGAGCACGCCGAGGCGATGATCGCTGCGGTGACGAGACCTGTCAAAGCAAGCCGGTACACGAATGGGCCACCTCTGACCGTATTCTAGCTGAGTTTCGTGTTTGCCAGCTTCTCCAGCGCCTTCACGAGCGCCTGTGTGCCCGCGTCGCCGAGGCCTTCGGCTTCCAGCGCGGCGAAGAGTTGATGCACCAACGCAGTGCCCGGCAGCGGCGTCGAGCCCTGATTGGCCAGCTCAAGCGCGAGCCGCAGGTCCTTTTGCTGGTGCGCGATCTTGAAGCCCGGCTTGAAATCTCCCGCCAGCACGCGCGGGCCTAGGTTTTGCAGCGCCCAGGATGACGCAGCTCCCGCGCTGACGGCCTCCAGCATCGTCGCGGGCTCTACGCCGGCCTTCTTCGCTAGCACGAGCGCTTCGCTCATCGCGAGGTTGTTCAGCCCCACAATCACCTGGTTGCAGAGCTTGACGATCTGGCCGGAGCCGCTCGGGCCGCAGTAGACGATTGTCTTGCCCATCGCTTCGAAGACAGGCTTGCAGCGTTCGAAGACTTCTCGTTTGCCACCACACATGATCGAGAGCGTAGCGTTCGTCGCGCCCGTCTCGCCGCCGCTGACCGGCGCGTCAAGCAACTCGACGCCGCTCGCTGCGTAGCGCTCCGCGATCGTACGCGTGACGGACGGCGAGATCGTCGACATGTCGATGTGGACGAGACCATCGTATGCACCACTGGCGATACCGTTATCTCCGAACGCGACCGCCTCAGTGTCGGGCGAGTCGCCGAGAATCGTGATCACGACATCGGAGCGTTCGGCGACCTCTCGCGGCGAGCCTGCTCCGGTCGCGCTGTCTGCGACGAGCGCGTCGATGCCCGGACGGCTGCGGTTCCAGACCGTCAGCGAGAGGCCCGCCTTGAGCAAGTTCTGCGCCATCGGCCGGCCCATGATGCCCAGCCCAATGAATCCGATACGCTCGTTCGTCGCCATAGACGGTGCTAGTATATGGGAAGCCGCATGGATGATCGAAAGCCGCGCACGTAGTCCGCGGATTGGTTAGGAGCCGCATGACCATAGATCCCGGAGTCTTTCGCGCGTACGACGTGCGCGGCAAGGTCGGGCCGCAGATCACGGTCGAGCTGGCCGAACTGCTGGGCAAGGCGTTCGGGACGTACGTCGCCGAGCACGAAGGCGGGCAGGACATCGCCGTCGGCCGCGATAACCGCGCGTCCGGCGAAGACCTTAAGGGCGCGCTCATGAGCGGCCTCCTCTCCACCGGCGCGACCGTCTATGACATCGGGATGTCGACGTCGCCGGCGCTCTACTACTCGGTCGGGCACTGGAACCTGCCGGGGGGCGTGAACGTGACGGGCAGCCACAATCCGCCGGATGAAAACGGCTTCAAGCTCGTCGGCAAGGGCAACCGGCCCATCGCCGGCGACGAGATCCAGGCCGTGAAGGCCGTGATCGATAGTGGTTCGTTCCGCGAGGGGAAGGGCCGCGTGATCCAACGCGAGATTCGGCCTGAGTACTTCGTGCACCTCGCTGACGCGGCTCGCGTGACGCGAAGATTCCGCGTCGCTGTCGATACGGGGAACGGCGTGGCCGGGCTCTACGCGCCCGCGCTGATCGAGAACATTGGCTGCTATGTCGAGCCGATCCACACTGAGCTCGACAACACGTATCCGAACCACCTGCCCGACCCACAGATGCCGGAGAACGTTGTCTGCTTGCAGAAGAAGGTGCTGGAGACAAAGGCGCACGTCGGCCTCGCGTTCGACGGCGATGGTGACCGCCTCGGGGTGATCGATGAGCTGGGCGAGCGGCACGAGGCCGACTTCGTCCTGATGCTGCTCGCGCGCGGTCTACTGAAGGAGAAGCCCGGGTCGAAGATCATCGTCGATATCAAGACATCGGAGCCTGTGCTGGAGGACATTCGCGCGCACGGCGGCGAGCCGATCGTCTGGCGTACCGGACACTCGTTCATCAAGATGAAGATGCGCGAAGAAGCCGTGCCGCTGGCTGGCGAGCAGAGCGGCCATATCTTCTACGCCGACAACTTCTACGCTGACGACGCGCTCTTCGCTGCATGCAAGTTGCTGACGTACATGTCGGAGAGCGACAAGCCGCTCTCGCAGCACTTCGAGGGCATCGAGAAGTGGGCGACGAGCCCCGAGTACCGCGTGCCGTGCTCCGATGACAAGAAGTGGGGCGTGGTCGAGGCCGTCGCGAAGCAGCTACGCAACAAGTACCCCTCGGTTGAGATCGATGGCATCCGCGCCACGTTCCCGGACGGCTGGGCGCTCGTGCGAGCGTCCAACACCGGCCCGAACCTCACGCTGCGCTTCGAAGCAAAGACGCAGGCTGGCCTCGACGCGATCAGCGACGAGGTGCTCGGCCTGCTGCGCCAGCACGTCGATGTGCCGCATGAGCTGAGCGCCGGGCACTAGCGATTACTTGAACTGCACTAGCTGGATGTAGTTTCCCTCAGGGTCCTTGAACGTCGCGACGGTGACGTTGCCGAAGTCCTGGCCCTCGTCGATGAAGTCCACGCTCTTCGACTTCAAACGCTCGACATCGCCTGTGATGTCGTCGCTCGTGAGGCCGACCATGTGGCGCGCCGGATCAGCGTTGTTGCCCTTGACTTCGCTGTGCGTGCCGAGCGTGAGCGATGGCGCTTGCGGGTTGCTGCCGAGCACGACGAACTCCGGCGTGTCAACAGCGAGCGGCAGCCCGAGGATGTCTCGATAGAAAGGAACGAGCTTCTTCTGGATGTCCTCGCTCCAGATGCCCGCGCTTCCAAGGCCCGTGATCATAGCAGCGTCCTTTCGTTGGTGGCGTAGCGCTCGGCGCTAGCCTGCGCGTTCGGATCTAATCCAGGATCGCGGCCCTCCACGATAGCTGTCAAGCGGCGTTGCTTGCCGCGTAGCCGCGCGCCCCGCTACATTGGGCTCCGGCTTGCAGGAAGGACTTACGCATGCAAGAAGCACCTCCCCTCCTCTTCAACCCGCTCGATCCCGCCTTCCGCGTCGATCCCTACCCGGTGTATGAACGCCTCCGCCGCGAGGCGCCGGTCTACGACCCGCCGTTCGGCGGGCTGGTGCTGAGCCGCTACGCGGACTGCGAGGCGTTTCTCAAGGACCCGCGCTGCAGCAGCGACTTTCGCAACTCAAACGCGTTCGAGCAATTCATCGAGCAGAACCCAGACGGCGATGAGAACTCCGGCTTCTTCGCACAGACGCGGCCGTTCTTGTTCCTCGATCCGCCTGACCACACGCGATTGCGCGGACTGGTGAACAAAGCGTTCACGCCGCGCGCCATCGACGCCCTACGCGGCCGCATCCAACAGATCGTCGACAACTTGCTGGATCATGCAGACGCCAAAGGCGAGATCGAGATCGTCGAAGAGTTCGCCTACCTCGTACCCGTGCAGGTGATCTGCGAGATGCTGGGCGTGCCGGTGAAGGACCACGAGCTGTTCAAGGACTGGTCGAAAGAATCGGCGCGCTCCCTCGATCCTGAAGAGTTCTTGCCACAGGACGTCATCGAGCGCCGCCAAAAAGCCGTCGACTCCTTCGGCGAGTACTTCGGGGGGCTGGTCGCGGAACACAAGGCGAACCCACGCGACGATCTGCTCAGCGCGCTCATCGCTGCCGAAGAGGCGGGCGATAAGCTCAGCGAAGCCGAGCTGCTCGCCACGTCCATCCTTCTGCTCGTCGCCGGCCACGAAACCACAGTAAACCTGATCGGCAACGGCACGCTCTGCCTGCTGCGCCACCCGGACCAGCTTGCGCTCTTGCGCAGCGATCCGTCGCTCGCGCGCAGCGCGGTCGAAGAGTTCTTGCGCTTCGATCCGCCCGTGCAGTTCACAGCGCGCATCGCGCTCGAAGACCTGACGCTCGGCGGCGTCCCGCTGAAGAAGGGCGAGCAGGCCGTCCTGCTGCTTGCCTCGGCCAATCGCGATCCGGACATCTTCGCCGACCCGGACCGGCTCGACATCACGCGTACCGAGAACCGGCATCTCGCGTTCAGGCTCGGCATCCACTACTGCATCGGCGCGCCGCTCGCGCGCCTCGAAGCGGAGATCGCGCTGGGCACAATGGTCCAGCGCTTCTCGCACCTGCGCCTGCTGGACGAGGCGCCCGGCTACAAGGAGAACATCGTCCTGCGCGGTCTGGCCGCCCTGCCGGTGAGCCTTCAAGCCGCGTAGTCGCCGCGTCAGGGCTGGTCAGAGTACTTTCACGGTTGTTCGGAGCGGTCAGCTTTCGGCTTTCAGCTCCCGGCTTAGGGTGTGGCACGAGGCTGGCTACTGGTAAGGCCCGCCCGGAAGGGAGGACAGGTTCTTCAACACGCAGCGCGCTGTCGCGCGCTTCGGCAGTACTTTCACGGTTGTTCGGAGCGGTCACCGGTCAGCTTTCGGCTGTCAGCTTGGCCCGGCGAATGGCGCACGCGCGAAGCTCGCCACACTTCTGTTACACTCTAGCGTCCGCGGCTAGCAATGAAGCTGCATCGCACTTGAAGTAAGGTCGGCTGGTTAGAACACCCAGACGGCGACAACGACGTCTCCGGGCGTCTAGGATGAGGAGGCAGCAAGATGCGCGCGGGTCTACTAACTGTCGTCGCGATAACTCTGCTGTTCGCTGGGTCGTCGGGGGCTCAGTTGACAGGCGCTGGTCTTGGTCAGTTAACCCTCAACGCCCAGGCCACCACTCTTCCGGATCTCACGATCGACATGGCTATCCTGGGGGATCCGCCGACCGTCACGCCAGGTCAGACCATACCCTACGCTTTTGTTGTGACGAACAACGGCGCAGCCACGCCTGCCGGCAGCCGGGTGCTTGTTCAGGGCGAGTTGCACGACCAGGTTGCGTACCTCAGTGCCACGGAAGGCGCGCGCGGCCAGATGCCGTTCTTTCTCGGCGTAACCTGCAGCTTTGTCGCGCCAGTCGTGACCTGTGAACTTCCCGCGTCCCTCGCGGCGGGCGACCATTTCGTTGTGCGCCTCGACGTGGAGCTGTCGTCGAGCGCGACCGGCGGGAACCTCGTCAGCCAGGTCCGAGTCGATCCCCTGGCGGAGGTGGACGAAAGCAGCGAGAACAACAACAAAGACAAGGTCAAGGTCCGCATTCAACCATAACGACAGGGGCCTTACGCGGCTTGTCTCAGGTTGGCACGCCAGGGGCGCAGATCGCTGGTCCCCACAGCGAGCTTAGGGCAGCGACTTTGGGCCTTCGGCGTTGTCAGGGCAGCTAGCACCCGCCTTGCCACGCCTCGCTAACGGTGCTATGCTAATAGCTGACTTAGGCACTTCTCGAAAGAAGTGGGCTCGCGCCCACTTTTTTGTTCATACAAGGGAACGTTCCTCTCGCGAGGTGACCAATCATGGCTAAGAACGAATTCCTCGTCGCAATCACGCAACTGGCAGCGGAGAAGAAC
>JBKKBW010000207.1:0-6188 GCA_046713635.1 Dehalococcoidia bacterium | reverse complement strand
GGCGAACGCGGGGAGCAAGCGATAGAACGAGGTCTTGGACTCGTGCCGTTCGGCCAGAGCATCGGGCTCCAGCAGGTTGCTCAGGTACTTCTCATCAAACGCCAGCCCTGTGGCCTCTGCCTTCTCCTTCATCCAAAGGAGCGCTATGTCCGACAGACTGCTGCGCCGGTGTCCCCCGCCGACGTCCATGTGTACGCCGGCGAACCACACCTGCTCAAGCGTTTGCTTCTTCGCGTGCGGCCGCTGTTCCCAGAGCGCCGGCCGGAACGGGCCGCGTCGCTCGTCGATGGCAAGCGCCTGATAAGCAAACTCGATGCTGCTGCTGGGCTTGCAGTCATGGAATTCGTGGTTGCCGCGGCTCAGGACGCGGAACGGCAGGTCGATCGGTACGCCAAGCGATCCGACCGTGTCCCACACGCCAACGAGCTTGATCGGGATCGGCGTGCGGGAATAACTGGCGCGGAAGTGCTCGGCGTTCGGCATATCTGGCGTGTCGTCGCGCTTGCGGTAGAGTTCATATGCCTGAACAAGGCGATCAGCGTGGTGTTTGAGCAGGAGGCCGCACTTCCGGACCATGCCTACGACGCTTCGGGCAGTATACGCACCGCGCGAGAACCCGAACAGATAGATGTCGTCAGTGGGCACATAGTTGTGGAGGAGAAAGAGGTAGGCATCGAGGACGTTCTCGGACAGGCCTGTCCCGAACGCACCACCAGTGAGCCTCTCGAGTCTGCCTCCCGAGGTGCCGACGCCCTCGTCGTAGAAGACGACCTGCGTTGTGCCGTCCGGCGCAATCGGCGCGATAGCGCGAGCCAGCTTGATGACATTCGTCGGCGTCTTGGTGCGCGTGTTCCATGTACCATCGCAGCAGATGACGAGTCGTCGTGCCATGGCTAGCGTCCTTCGACGCGTATCGTACCACGGTTGTCTGGGCTATGCGCAGATACGCCGCACCAGATCGAAGAGCATCTGGCAGCCTAGACGCAGGTTCTCCACAGAGATGCGCTCGTTGTGACCATGGATGGTGACTGCCTCGGCCGGCTCCAGCAGGACCGGAATGAAGCCGTATGAGGTGATGCCGAGGCGCCGATAGACGCGCGAGTCCGTGAAGCCTGCCGATACGCTCGGTAACACCACCGCGTCCTCGACATGATCGCGGACAGTCTGCTCGATGGCTGACATCAGCTCTGTGTTGATCGGCGAAGCTGGCGTGTTGGAGTCGAGAACGGTGTCGATTTGCACGCGATCGTCATCGATCACGCCGCGTAGCTCCTCGAGGAACGCCTTCGAGTCTGCGCCTGGCAGGAGCCGGCAGTCGAGCGTTGCTTCGGCCGACGCGGGAATCACGTTGTGCTTCACGCCAGCGCGCATCGTAGTGAGACTGACCGTATTCGTCGTAATCGCCTTGATTAGGAGGTTCGTATCGGCCATCCCAGTGACGTTCGCCTCGGTCGGCTCGTCCGGGAACAGTCCCGCGCGGTGTGCGCGCTCGAAGTATTCCCCGAGCTCCGGTACAACCGACCGCGGCCGCTGCCAGTCGAGCACGCGGTTCAGAGCGCGCACCAGCCGATCGAGCGCGTTGTTGTCGTGCGGTACAGACCCGTGCCCGGGGCGTCCCTCGACCGAAAGCTTCACCCAGAACGGGCCCTTCTCGCTCACGGCGCAGTTGAATACCGGCCGCTTCACGCCCATTACCTCCGTCGTGCCCCAGCCGCCCTCGTTAATCACGTACTCTCCGTCGAGCGCTTCCGGATGTTCGCGCGCGAGGAACTCGACGCCGTATGCGCTCCCTGCCTCCTCATCGGCGCATGCCATGAAGATGATGTCGCGCGTGGACGTGACGCCATGGCGTTTCATCAGCAGCAGGGCGATCAGTTCCATCACGCCCATGCCTTTCATATCGACTGCTCCGCGCCCCCAGATCACACCGTCCTTCACGAGTCCGGCGAACGGTTCTTCTTGCCAGCCCTCGCGCTCGACCGGCACGACATCGGTGTGGTTGAGGAGCACGAGGGGCCGCTTACTGCCGTCGCCGCGCAGGACGGCGCGCATATTGAGGCGGCCCTGGCATTGTGCGTCCGACCCGTCGTAGAACGTGATGTCATCAATGCCGTTGTCGCGCAGGATCTTTTCGAGGAAGCGCACCGCAGGCGCTTCGTTGCCTGGCGGGTTCGTGGTATCGATCGCGATATAACGTGAGAGGATGTCTGTCGCTTCCTCCGTAATCGCGTCCCAGTTGATGGTTGGCGCATCCATGAGTGCGGCGATTGTAGCGGGGTCAAGCTCGCTGGCCAAGGGGAACCCGGAAGCCGATGGGCTGGATGCTGGATGCCGGACTTCGCTACCGTACCTGCACCGGCTTGCTAGAAAGAGGCGTGATGCCAGACATACCCCGGACCCCCGAGGCGGCGGTCGCACACTTTGTTAACGAGCTGAATGTAGTACAGCTCGATGCGCTCCGCTTTCGGGGCGAGACGCACAGCGGGGGCCCATGGCCGCGCGTCTTCGGCGGCACCGTGCTCGCTCATGCGTCGATGGCGGCGGCGAGAACGGTCGATGCTGAGCGGAGTCAGCACTCGCTCCACGCGTACTTCCTTCGCGGCGGTACGAACGAGACACCGATCGACTACACGGTGACCGTGGATCGGGACGGTCGAACGTTCTCGGCACGACACGTCACCGCGACTCAGAACGGGGACGTGATCTGCGACCTGATGATTAGCTTCGCGCGTCTCGAAGACGGCATCGAGCACGCCGACCCGATGCCAGAAGTGCCACCGCCGGAGTCCTGTGAGCCGGCGAACTGGGAGCCACCACCCGGCATCGATCCTGAAATGCTACCTATGTGGCCGTTCGAAGCTCTTGAGGTGACGCCGGATCGTGTGGCCGAGCCAGGCGAGGATACGACAGCCGTATCGTGGTTGCGTATGCGGTCCCCGCTCCCCAATGACCAGCTCATCCATACCGCGGCCCTTGTCTGCCAGAGCGATGGCGGATCGTTCGAAGGCGTCTGGCGTCGCCACGGTGACTGGGAGCACCACGCGTCCGCGAGTCTCGACCACGCTTTCTGGATCCACCGCCCCATCCGGTGGGACGACTGGCTGCTTTTCGTCACGCGGAGCCCCGTCGCTCATTCGGCACGAGCCTTATCGCTCCGGTATGTCTATACCCGCAGCGGCCTCCACGTAGCGACAATGGCACAAGAAGGACTCTTCAGGCGGCCCCGTCCGTCATCCTAAGGTGAACGCGCGTCCCTAAGATGGACGCGTGTCTACGGCGCAAACGACGACAGCGGTACGAACTCGTAGCCAGCCGCGCGCAGTCCGTCGATGACACGCTGCAGGGCCGCGGCGTCCTGCGAAGCGCTGCCGACATGAAAGATGTAGATGGCGCCCGGCTCAGCCTGCGAAAGGCAACGCTGCACGATCTGCTCGGCGCTGAATCCGTTCCAACCCATTGAGTCGACGGTCCACATCACGTTGTACAGGTAGCCGCGCGCGCCAACGTCGGTGTTCACGCTGTCGTCGTAGTCGCCATAGGGCGGCCGGAAGTACGGCTTCGTTGTCGCGCCGCTGATGTTCTGCACGATTGCCTCAGCTCGTTCGAGTTGGTCCCAACGCTGCGCTTGCGTCAGAGCTGGCGCGCCCGTCGAGTTGCCGGTGAATGAGCCGTGGTCGTAGGTGTGGTTGATTAGCTCGTGTCCGTCGCTAACGATACGCTCCAGCAGCGCAGAGTTCTGCTCCGCCCAGCGTCCCGTTATGCCGAACGCCGCGGTAGTGCTGTTCGCTGCGAGCGTATCGAGGATCTGGGACGTGTAGCCGGTATCCGAACCCGCATCGAATGTCAGCACCACGGCGTTGCGGTCGCTCGGGCCGCGCGAGACTACCTGCGCAGGGGCCGTCGATGGAGCGTCCGTCGGCGAAATGACGCTGGGCGTCTCGGTCGCCTCCGGAGTATCTACCGGCAGGGGTTCCGTCGGTGACGCGGCTTGCGTAGATGCTGGCGACGTGACCGGCGTTTCAGTGACCGGAGTCGTCGAGTCCCCATCCCTGCAGGAAACGAGGACCAACGCCGAGATAACGAGCACGATTAAGCACGCGCCCGAACGATGCCCCGACAAGCTCAGCATGGCGATTCGCGTTGTACCATCAGCCACCATAGGTTCGGATTCGGGTGGGCGTTAGTTCCAGCAAAACGAGGGCGTCAGCGTGCTTCCGCCAGCCTTGCTCTGCGGCGGCTCGATCGGGATCGCTTAGGTCCCAGTAGCGCGCCGCCAGCCGCTCGGCTAGTTCGACGGCCCCTTCGCTGCCAATCGCCATGGTTCCATCGATGGCCACCCAGTATTCCTGCTCGCCGAGGACGTTGGTAACCAGCAGCGATGCGCGGGAGTCGTGGCGGAGGCGACGTACTTTGGCCGACGACGCGTCAGAGAAGACCTGCGCACGTTCGCCGTCCCACTCATACCAGACAGGCACGGAGATCGGCGTGCTGTCCCGCGTCATCGTCGTAAGGATGCCAAGCCGCGTTTCCGAGAGGAACGCATCGCGGTCGGGTAGGGGAGTCACGCGTCGATGGTAGCCCCTCCTCTCGTGATGGCAAAGGCATGGGCGGTCGGATAGCATAGCGACGTGAAGCCGACTCGCTGGCAGGCGTACGTGATTCTTGGGATCGGCGTCACCGCCGTCTCGTGGTCCGCCATCCTCGTCCGTGGCGCCGATGCGCCCGCGCTCGTTATCGCATCCTACCGGCTTATCCTCGCGGCGCTGCCGATGGGCGCGCTCGCGCTCTGGCAGTCCTTCCCAAGGAAGGACCGCGCACCCGAGCCGATCACCACGAGGTCGATCTGGCCGCTCGTCCTCTCGGCGGCGTTTCTGGCGGCGCACTTCGCGTTCTGGATCGCGTCACTGCAGCACACGTCGGTCGTTACGGCAGTCGTGCGCATGGCGATGCAGCCCCTGATCGTTGGCATCGCGTCGCCGCTCCTGCTCCGAGAGTCGATCCAGCGACAGGTCTGGTTCGCGCTCGCCGTTGCGCTTGCCGGTGTAGCGACGATGGCGATCGCCCATAGCGGAGGCGGCCTTGGTGAGCTGCGCGGCGACATCTACGCCGTGCTGGGTGGCTTCTTCGCAGCGTGTTACCTGCTTGTTGGCCGCTCTGTCCGCGCCGAGACATCCTGGCTGCGCTACGTGGGCGTCGTCTATCCGATCACGGCGCTCTTCTTGTTCACGGTGACGCTGATCGCCCGCGAGCCGCTTACCGGCTATACCGTCAAGACGCTGCTCATGATCGCCCTAATGGCGCTCGGGCCGCAGCTAATCGGCCACACGGCCATCAACTGGTCGCTCGGCTACCTACCTGTCATGGCCGTCGCCATGGCGATCCTCGTCGAGCCTGTCATGTCCACGATCCTGGCCGCGCTGATCCTGGACGAATGGCCGACTGCCCCGGAGATGGCCGGAGCGGTCCTTGTGCTCGCCGGTGTCTACATAGCGCTTCGCAGCGAGGGCGAAGACGATCTCGCAGAAGACGTACGGAGCTCGCTGTCGCAGACTGATAAGCTGGTGGCGGACATGATCAACAGTGAAGGCACTCAATGCCCGGCCCGTTAGAAGGCGTAACGATCCTCGATCTCACTTGGGTACTGTCTGGCCCCTATGGTGCGATGGTGCTCTGCGATCTCGGCGCCGAAGTCATTAAGCTCGAGCGCCCTCCGCGCGGCGACGTCGCGCGTACGACCCTGCCGATCAAGAACGGCGAAAGCGGCTACTTCTTCTCGATCAACCGCGGCAAAAAGAGCATGTCGATCGATCTCACGAAGGACGAAGGGAAGAAGCTGTTCCTTCGTCTCGTCGAGAAGGTCGATGTCGTGATGGAGAACTTCACGCCGGGCAGCATGGACAAGCTTGGCTTGGGCTACGAGACGCTCCGGCAGCGCAACCCGCGCCTGATCTACGCCGCGACATCGGGCTTTGGCCAGACCGGCCCCGACCGACTGCGCCCGGCGCTCGACAGCGTCGTGCAGGGCATGGGCGGGGTCATGAGCATCACGGGGCATCCGGGCGGCCCGCCCGCGCGCCCGGGTCTGTCGCTAGGCGACATTGCGGGTGGGCTCTTCACCGCGATCGGCATACTCGCGGCACTGCAAGAGCGCGAGCGTAGCGGCGAAGGACAAATGGTCGACGTTAGCA
>JBKKBW010000206.1:0-3697 GCA_046713635.1 Dehalococcoidia bacterium | reverse complement strand
GGGCAGTACCATCCGAGGGAAGGGCACCTTCTTGAGCAGAGCGCCGTTACTAGCGAAGGACGCTGTTGCGAGTAGGGCAGAAGTCTGGAACCAGACCCAGGGAAACAGCGCCGAGAGTAAGACGAGCTGGTAATCGTCCACGTCGAGGCGAACGAACTGACTCAGGGCGACATATAGTACAGCGCCAAGCGCGAGCGGCTTCATCAGGGACCAGAGCAGACCGAAGACGGTGTCCTGATAGCGAAGCTTGAGATCGCGCAGCGTGAGGAGGTAGAGGAGTTCCCACGTCCGGCGCGTGGGCAGGATTGAAATGGCAGGCCACCTCGCTTCTGTGATGTAGGCCAGCGTAGCAGGCGCCCCGTCTTCGATCAACAACCTGAGCAGTTATGCGCTGGCGGCGGTGCGCGAGCGCACCCTTACTGCGCGAGCGGGTGCTGCATCCAAAAGTCCCATAGCAGTGGTGTAGCGCTGATCTCATACGTTGTTCCCGCTGCCACCTCGGCGAGCCTGTCGGTGGGGATCAGCGTCTCAAGAATCTCTAGCGGCGTCCCGGGCCAAATGTGGACCCCGTTGCTGACGGCGTAGAATTCGACCGCTGACCCTTCGGCGCACCCGACGAATTTGCGCCGCTCGACGTGCTCCGAGACCTGCGTAGTTTCCGGTTTGGCCTGGCAGCCGTCAGCGGTGGCCCACTGAGCGAGCACTGTCTCAACGGACGGAATGCCGGGAACGCCGCCGTATGGCGATATGGTATCGAGCTTTCCGTAGAAGGCCATGACGGGCACGGGCCGCGATAGCTTGCACTCGGCGGGGAAGCGAACGCCGGACACAATGCCGATGGCTGCGATCCGATCGGTGAGCTGACATCCCGCCATCGCCGTCATCAGCCCGCCCCACGACATACCGGCCATGAAGACGCGCGCCGTGTCGATGCAGAACCGCTGCTCGCTCGTATCGATAAGCCGCGTCAGAAAGTCGATGTCGACATTGCCAGTGAAGCTGTCAACGTCCCACAATAGTCGCTGTCCGATCCCCTGCGGAGTGAGCACAACGGCGCCCTGCTCTTCCCCGAGCGTCTCAAAGCCGGTGAGCGCCGCTACCCAAGCAGCGTCTGTTCCGCCGCCGTGGAGGACGATGATCAGCGGCAGCGGCGTGGGATCTGCCGCTGCCGCTGGGACGAGTTGACGGTAAGTAGCCTGGTCTGCCCCCATAGAGAGTGTCTCGGTGGTTGATAGGCCTGGCGTCGGCGCCGGTTGGCTGCATCCTGACGACGGCCGCGGCGCGACGGATGTCTTTGTATTCTCGCCGCTGCCGCTGCATGCTACCGCGAGAGCGGACAGGATCAGCACGAGTGCGACGATTGGCGTCCGATGAAAGATGTCGATGCTCCCTTGTTTTGCGCGGCGTTGAGCGAACTACGCCTGGAAGCCACACCACCTCACTAGCGCAGCCACCTGACGAACGGCCGCAGTGTATCCGCGTCGCCCTGCCCTTGCAATAGGTAGGCTTACCCGCGCGGCTTCCCCGCGCTCTTCCAGGGCCGCGTGGGCCATGTAGGGACGACCTGCGGTCGCCCTTGGGTGGTAGCGTGGCGAGGAGGGTAGCGTCGAGCTTTAGGTCGCGTCGCTGACCTTCTGCGACCTTGGGAGGCCCATCATCCAGCCGATCTGTGTCATCTGTGCAATCTGTGGCTCAAGCAGACCTAGCCCCTCCCCGTGTCGGGGATGGGCTAGGGAGGGCTCCGTCACCCCGCGTTGACACCTAACCTAGCGAGCGCTAGGCTAGCAGCGAGAGTTCCGCCTGGGGCGGGGCGGTGAGGAGAGCGAACACTGGTAGCCACACCTCGAACGCGGACGGCCAGCTCAAGGCCCCGGAAGGTGCGCAGAGGGCCGCTCACCCGCAAGCAGATTCTCGACACGTCTCTCCGCTTGTTCTCCGAGAAGGGCTTCGCCCGTACCAGCGTCCGGGATATCGCCAAGGGCGCAGGCATCACCGACGCTGCCATCTACTACCACTTTGCCTCGAAGCGCGAGTTGTTCGAATCGCTCTTCGAGGAGCGCGGCATAACGAACGCCCTGGCTGACCTAGAACAAGCAAAGATAACGGAGCCGCCACTTGAGGTGTTGACCGCCATCGCTGTGGCCGCTCTTGGCATCATGCAGCGCAATAAGGACTTCGTGAAGGTGCTCTATAGCGAGGCGATGAGCGAAGACCCCATCGCCACTGAGGACTACCGAATGGTCACTGAGCGCTGGCGAAACGCCGAAGCGCGCATCTTGCGCGAGTTCATCGATCGCGGCGAACTGCCGGCAGTGGATGTCGACGTGGCTGCCAGACAGCTTGTCGTGCTCTCGATCGGCCCGTTCATGGACGAGATCATGGCTGGCCAAGACCAGAACGGACCGGAGCCATCCGAGAAGCTCACCGAACGCGTCCGCACGGCGGTGAAACACTTCGTGCGGGGGTTACAAGCCGAACCGGCATGAACCTCAAGGCGAACGCTGAAGAGCCTGTGGAAGCTACACCTGGCTCGTCTGTCGCGTTCGCCCATCCGAGCGAAGAAGAGTTCGCCCGCATTCTGAATTTCTACGGCGTCCGATGGGAGTACGAGCCGCGGCGCTTCACCTTGCGCGAAGAAGGTGGCCGCATCTTGGAGGCGTTTACGCCGGACTTCCACCTCCCGGACCTCGACTTGTACATCGAACTTACGACGCTGAAGCAGAGCCTGGTAACGGAGAAGCATCGCAAGCTACGCCGTTTTCAGGAGCTCTACCCGGAAACGCAGATAAAGTTACTCCACAAGTCCGATTACTTGAGTCTGCTCGCCAAGTATGGCTACGGACCCTTCTCTGAAGTCGAAGTAGCGGGCATCCACGAAGTGCTTATCACTGCGAGCGAAATCGAGCGGCGCGTCGGCGAACTTGGTGCTGCGATCTCGCGTGACTATCGGGATACGGAACCGCTCCTGATCGGTGTGCTGCGTGGGGTCACCTGCTTCATGGCGGACCTGATGCGCCACGTGTCGCTGCCGCTGTCCATCGACTTTATGTCGATCTCGTCCTACGAAGGGACCGAAGGTGGCGCCGTGCGCATCCTGAAGGACCTGGAAACGCCCCTTACCGATCGCCACGTGCTCGTGGTGGAAGACATCATCGATACGGGGATGACGCTGAATACGCTGCTAGAGGAACTCGGGCTGCGACAACCTGCCAGCCTGAAGGTCTGCGCGTTGCTGGACAAGCGCGCGCGTCGCCTCGCCGAGATAGACATCGAGTACGTGGGCTTCGAGATACCAGACGAGTTCGTTGTCGGATACGGTCTAGACTTCCAGCAGAAGTACCGGAACCTGCCGTTCATAGCGTCACTCAAACGGGATTGGTTGGAGGCTCGTTCCGAGATAAACAAACGCCCCGAGTAACCTCATCGTGTGCTCGGCTTGGCTTCTGCCGGCTCCAACACATCTCTTTCGAAACGTCCTTCGCCGCTTTGGCCCTGCCTCGCATTCGAGTATCGGCCACTCGGGACAATATCTACGTTACGCCCAAACGGCGAAGCTGTCAATAGTAATTGGTCTACTCAAATAAATTCTTTGTTTCACAATTCGTAGGGCCGCATGGCGATGCGCCCCTGGGGCCGGTGGTCGGACGTGCCAACGGCGGAGCGTCGCATGTTGACACGCTTCGGATCAGGCGTATAC
>JBKKBW010000205.1:0-1528 GCA_046713635.1 Dehalococcoidia bacterium | reverse complement strand
CGTGTGATCATCGCTACACGCAGCGTCGCACCGCCAAACATGTGGGCTGCTTTTGTCGAGCTGGCGACGGGCGAAGAACAGGTTTCGGTGCCCGGGCCGGACCACGTTCGCGCCGCCTTGAAAGAATTGTCGCTTCCGGCAGAGCTGGTGGACCTTGGCGAAGCCCAACTGCCCGCCACTATGGCTATTGGAAAGACCCCCGATGAAGCGATTAAGCTCCAGTCCGAGAGCGGCGTTAGGCTAGGCTGGCTCCGGAAGGATGGCGTGGAGCGCTTCACGGAGCTCGTGAGAGCGCGCTTCGATGAGCTGTTCGTGGTCAGCGAAGGCGGATATCGGACGCGCACGGCATTCGGCGCTCATGACTTGATCATCACATGGGAGACGCGCTGATGGACTTTCGTTTCGCGCCCGAGCAAGAGAAGTTCCGCAGCGAGGTACGTTCGTTTCTGGGCGGAGCCCTGCCGCCCGATTGGGTCGGCTCCGATAGCGCGATCGATGAAGAGGCGTACGGCTTCGGACGCGAGTTCCTGAGCAAGCTCGCCCCCAAGAAATGGATCGCGCCCGCCTGGCCGAAGGAGTACGGCGGCTTAGGCATGGGGCTGTGGGACCAGGTCGTCTTCAACGAGGAGATGTCCTACTCGCGGGCACCGATCATTAACACGCCCGCCGTAGGCTACCTGGGCCCGACGATCATGATCTACGGCACCGAAGAACAGAAGCAGCAGCACCTGGACGGCATCACATCCGGCAAGGTGATCTGGTGTCAGGGTTACAGCGAACCCGGCTCCGGGTCAGACCTCGCGTCACTGCAGACCCGCGCCCTGCAGGACGGCGATGACTTTGTCATCAACGGCCAGAAAATCTGGACCAGCCAGGCACACTACGCGGATTGGATGTTCCTGCTGGCGCGCAGCGACCCGGACGCCCCGAAGCATAAGGGCATTAGCTACTTCCTCGTCGACATGAAGTCGCCGGGCATCTCAGTTCGGCCGCTGATCAACATGGCGGACGGCAAGGCGTTCAACGAGGTCTTCTTCGACAACGTGCGCGTTCCGCGCTCCGGCTTGCTCGGGGAACTGAATCGCGGCTGGTACATGGCGACGACGACGCTAGACTTCGAACGATCGTCGGTCTCCGCGTCCGCTGGCATGCGTCGCTCGCTGGAGGAGCTGACGCAGTACAGTGCGGAGACGCGATCGAACGGTGGGCGCCTGCTCGACAAGCCTTCGGTGAAGCACAAGCTCGTCGATCTCACCGTTGATATCAACATCATCCGCCTTCTTTCCTACCGGGTGGTCACGATGCAGGAGAAGGGTATTGTGCCCAACCACGAGGCGTCGATTGTGAAGGTATTCAATTCGGAGCTCAACCAGCGTATCGGTCGCGCAGGCATACAGATCCTCGGGTTACATGGCCAGCTCGACGAAGACTCACTCCACGCCAGGCTACACGGTCGCTTTGAGAAGCTGTACCTGACATCGGTCGGTTCAACGATCGCAGCCGGCACGAGCGAGATCCAGCGCAACAT
>JBKKBW010000204.1:0-3288 GCA_046713635.1 Dehalococcoidia bacterium | reverse complement strand
CCTTCGCGACGGACGAGCGCCGCGGCCTGGACGGTCGTGGCGCTCGTCCACGCCGCGCTCCACCCGCGCCCTTCGCGCATTGACACCACCCTCGCCGACCCAGTACGCGCACTCATACGCCCGCACGGCGGGGCACGGCCGCAGACGTTCCGCGCGGCATCGGCCTCTTGCCCGGCCGGACGGGCCGCGGTAGCGCGCCAAGCTTGGGCCCAGAAATCGATCCGGCGAAATATCATCGCCTTTGTCTGTGGCACCTTCAACCCCTGTATGCCAAGGGCGACTGGGAGACGGAGCCAGATCTGAGCGCGGACCGGCCGGCGCGCTCCGCTCCCGCTCCACGAGCGCCCAGCCTTGTCGATCATCGCGTCGTCCGGTTTCACGTCCCCCGAGGGGCGCACGAATCGCCCGGCGTCCTTACGCACCTCCGCCAGCCGCTCCCTGCTGTGGTCGAGCGCGTGCCGTATTTCCGGCAGCGGCTGGCCCTCTCCTAACTCGTCGGCAACCTCCTCACGACGGCCTCGACGGCCGCAAGCTGTCACACCGTCTCTTCAACGCCGGCTTTGAACTTCTTTTTCATGACATCGACTACTTCATGGGGAACTTAGTGTGTCCCAAACGTGTGTTCTGCTCGGCTACCAGCGTCGGGCGAGGGGGTCACGGACTTGACTTTTCTGGATATCTGACCACTCATGAACACGCGACGAGGACGACACGATGACCCCAACAGTCGCACGAAATGCAGAAGTCAGCTACATCACCAACCGCGACGTTCGCATCGTCCCGACTCAATTCTCTTTCTTTGCTGGGTCGCCGGTCATTCGGTTGAAAGACAAGAACTCCGGTGAGTACGAGCGTACGAGCGATCCGCGCCATCGAGACGGGATTCAGGTTGGAGGCGCTCGCGCTCGGCGGAGCGACTGAACGTATTCCTCTGGAGGACATGATGGGCGGCTTGCACGGCTCAGCGACGACGACCTCAAGCTCATCGTCGAGCACGCTCGCCAAGCTCGGCGAAGCGGCGATGCGAACGAGGGCGAAGCGTAACCCGGAGAGTATTCTCACCTGGTCCGAGGCATACAGTCCATCGGCGCGTCGCCGATGGACTGTATGCCTCCCACTCTGCACGCGCCCTACGACGACGACCATCCCTTCATTGTCGTGCGCAGACCGCTTCCATATCCGACTGGGGCGGCGGATCCTCATTCCTAAGCACGGATTGTACGCGTGGGTGAATGAGACCAGTTCTACTCACCTGGTGTAAGAGTCTAGCGCACCTCAAGTCTCCGGCGGACTCTTGACAAATCGGGCTACTAGTGTAAGATCGCCTCACACACATTGGTGGCGACTCACTCCTCGCGCGAGTTGCCTTTTGGTCGGGCTGCCCTCAGGGCGCAGCGAGGAGGCCTCACTATGGCGCGTGGACAGCTTTATCGTCTACTACTCGCCACCCTGGCTGGAGTCTCGCTCTTCTTAAGCTGGTCTACTGTTCCATTTAGTCTCGACAGGTGGCGAGACGATCAGCGGGCCCAGGCACTAGAACAGGCTCTCGGCGACACGCCAGATGGCTCGCCATCAATGCAAGAGGTGCCTGAGACCACCGCTGTCCCCAATCCTGTTCCGACTCCAGATGTGACGTCTACACCCCTACCCTCGGGCGATGGCCTAATGCAAGTTGACTGTGATGCAGCTACTCCCGGGGTTCAGTCCGCCTGCACGTACGAAGTTGGTGCATTCTTCTCTATCGTGGTTGATGCGGGCCAAGCGCCGACCTCTGGGTACGGGGCATTCGAGATACTCCTCTCGTTCGGTGACTATCTAACCTACCTACCAGCCAAATCTTCTCTATTGGAAGCCGTCTGGCCCGACTGCGACGTTCCAGCGCGCGCTCAGCCGAACGCGATGACGCTTGCCTTTGGCTGCGCGCCGTTCCCGCGGCTCGATGAGCCAAGCATGTACATGGGTCCGTTAGTTGAGCTACAGCTTCAATGTACGTCCGATGCGACCGTAGACCTCAAGCCAGTACAAAGGAGCGAGACATCGACCGGCACCTACTTCATGGACATCGATGGCAACGCAATTGTCCCATCGACAGCAGGCGCAACTCTCGTCTGCGGTGAAGGATCTCCATTTCAAGCCACCGCCACGCCGCCCGCGGCTCCGACCTCCCAGGCGACGCCGATCGAGACCACCATTCCGACGGATGAAGACGATCCAGCCCCGCCTGGAACCGTCACCGAACAAGACATTGGGGTCGGTGGAGGCACCATCGTATCCTCCGACGATCGAGTGAGCATTACTTTTCCTGATGAGGCCGTAACGGAACCTCTCAAGGTCAAGATCACACACAAGGCGGTCTCGGACCTACTTCCCATGGTTGAGCACCCATTTCTCACGGCATGGGAGTTTGAAGCCTTCGCGGTTGAGCGAGGCATGGCGAAGGTGGAGGAGTTCCCAGCCGACGTAACGATAACGGCGGCGTATACCGAGGACGACATCCTCGGACGTGCTGCAGAGACACTTCAACTCTGGACGTGGAACGAGGAGGCGCAAGAGTGGGACTTGCTCCCTGGTGAACGAGTGCCAGGAACCGCGAAATTCGTAGCGTCGGTCGACCATTTTAGTATCGATGCGGGAACGGCCGACCCTGTAATGGGCTCTCCCGCCTTTCTCCGGTCATTCCAAACTGATATCCACACCGGCGCGAGCGAAGTATCAGTCCCTTTGGAGGTTCCGCCCGGACGCGGGGGCCTCGCGCCGAGCCTGCAGCTGAGTTACAGCTCAAATCGTGTAAACGAGATGAAGTCGAATCTGATTCAGGGCTCTTGGGTCGGGACCGGCTGGGACATCGGGACGGGAGGGAGTATCCGGGCAGTCTACGCGCCAAATTCAGCTCCCCGCTATTTCTTGGAACTAAACGGCCGGGCGGACGAGCTGGTTAAGACTGGCACTACCTGGCGCACGAAGCGTGAAGAGTTCATGCGAGTCCAGGTGGTCAATCAGCCTGGATTTGGCAGCGATTGCGCGGTCCGCACAACGGCGGGTGGCTTGAATAATCCTACACCTACGTGCCACTGGATTGTGACGGACAAGACCGGTACGAAGTACTATTTCGGCGGAGACGGTGACGGCGCAGGTAACGCGGACCACAATTCCGCGCGCTATTACGACAGCTATGCAAGTGGCCAGTACAGTCTCCACTACTACCGCTGGGACCTGAAGAAGGTTCTGGACACACACCTCAACACCATTACGTACAACTACTGGCAGCAGGAACTCCTGTCACAACCC
>JBKKBW010000203.1:0-3690 GCA_046713635.1 Dehalococcoidia bacterium | reverse complement strand
TCCTCGGGCCCGCGCCGCTCGTGATACGCCGAACGTGGTCTTGCCGAAGCCGCTCTGCCGATCGAGCCGACCTTCTCCCGTGATAGCCAAGTCTGCCTTCGTCACTCGCGCCTCGAAATCGACAGCCTCCGCCACGACGTCGAACCCAGGCCGCACGCTGGCACCACTAAACACCATCAGCCCATAGCCTAACCCTCCAGCGGCGCCCGCACCCGGCGCGCCCGCTAGATCAACACCGAGATCGCTCTCCACCACATCCGCGAAATGCACCAGTGCGGCGTCGAGTTCGCGCACGGTCGACTCATCGGCGCCTTTCTGGGGTCCGTACACGTACGATGCGCCGTCCGGCCCAGACAGCGGATTCGTCACGTCCGCGGCGATCACGATCTCGCAGTCGCCGAGCGCGTCGTCTACCCCGGACAGGTCGATGCGCGTCAATTGGGCCAGCGCGGCGCCACCCTGCGGTAGCTCGTCGCCGCGATCGTCCAGCAGCCGCACGCCCAACGCCTGCGCGGCCCCTGCCCCACCGTCGTTCGTGGCGCTTCCGCCCACCCCAACGATGACGCGTTGATACCCTACGTCGAGCGCGGCGCGGAGTAGCTCGCCGGTCCCGAACGTTGACGCTCGCCTCGGATCGCGTTCCTCGGTACGCAGCAACACCAGCCCCGAGGCCTCGGCCATCTCGATAACCGCCGTGCCCGTCGCCGCACCACCGAGGCCGCCCCAACGAGCGCGGCGCGGCCGTCCTAGCGGATCGTGCACGCTCGTCTCGAAGATGCGTCCATTCGTCGCTTCGACAAGAGCATCGAGCGTTCCAGGCCCGCCATCAGCCATCGGGAGCAGATCGACCTCAACGTCGAGTTGCGCGCGTCGCAGCCCTACGGCGATCGCCTCAGCCACCTGTTTCGCGGTAAGACTGCCCTTAAACTCCTGCGGCGTGATCAGGATGCGCATGCCCGTCTAACCGCGTCGCGGAATTCGGCGCAGCAGCGTCTCTGCTTCTTCGATCCGCAAGGCGCGAGCGCACGCGACGTAGGTTGCAGCGCCGAGCATCCCGCCTCCGGCAAGTGCGAAGAACGCATCAATCATGTTGCTCGGATGCAGATGTCCGGTCTGGTTCAGCAGGATCAGGTAGCAGCCAACGACCTCCGCCATCAGCACCGTGGAGACCGCTGTCCATATCAAGGAGTCGCCGATCGCGTCAACGTCCAGCCCCTCGATACGTTGTCGCAGCGCAACGAACAGCAGTCCTGCCTCAAGCAACGTCGCGATCGACACCGACAGGGCTAGCCCGCTCACTTCAAACGGCCAGACGAGAATCGCGCTCAGCACGAGGTTCGTCCCGAGCGAAACGATCGCGAACACCACCGGAGTGCGTGTGTCGCTCAGCGCGTAGTAGCCACGACTGAGGATCTCGATCGCCGCATGCCCAACCAGCCCTATGCTGTAGAACAGCAGCGCTTGCTGCGTGATGTTTGTCGAGGACTCGCTTAGATCGAAAAGGAGTGACACCAACGGCTTTGATAGGATCATCAATCCAACCGCGGAAGGCAGCGTCAAGAACAGAATCATCTTCATGCTCTGCTCCACGGTACGGCGCAGCTGCGCCCGATCCGTCACGGCCTGCTCCGCCATTGTCGGAAACACCGCAGTCGAGATCGCCATGCCGAACAGTCCGAGTGGCATCAGCGCGAGCAGCCACGCGTAGTTCACCGCTGAGATCGATTCGTCGCTCACCAGCGACGCGAAGAAGATGGTGATCAAGAAGTTGAGGTGGAACGCCGCTAGGCCTAGCGCCCGCGGCGCCATCAACCTTCCCACCTCGCGCACCGCGCTGTTGCGCCATTCCACGATCGGGTAGTAGCGCATGCCGACCGCCGCCAGCGCTGGGACCTGCACGACGAGGTGTAGACCCGCGCCGATGACAACGGCAAGCGCGAGCGCGTGTACGTCGTCCGATACGAGTGCTCCAACGATGATCGCCAGGTTATAGACCATCGGAGCAATCGCCGGAAACAGAAAGTGATGGCGCGCGTTTAGGATGCCCATGAACATCCCGCTCACCGCGAACAGGATCGGCGAGAGCATCATCAGCCGTGTCAGATCGACGGCCAACGAGCGCAACTCCGCCTCCTGCCCTGTGTCCGAGCCCAGTCCGGGCGCCATGATCGGCACCAGCAGCGGCGCGAAGATGAAGCCCAGGACCGCGAAGATGATGGTCGCCAGGAAGACCAGATTGAGGATGGAGCCGGCCAGTCGCCACGCCGCCTCCTCGCTGTCGCGATTGAACAGCCGCGCGAATGCTGGGATGAACGCGCTACCCAGCGTCGCGCCGGCCAACAGTTGGAAAATGAGGTCGGGCAACCGAAACGCCACCCAGTACGCACTTAGCTCTGGGCTCGTATCGTACTGGTGCGCAATCGCAACGGTGCGCAGCAGACCTAGCAGGCGGCTGCCAAGAAAGCCCGCGGCCACGATAGCGGTCGCGTAGGCAAGGCTGGGCCGCCCCTGCGAGAGCCCTCCCTGTTCGGCCACCGTGCCTTCCACGCCCGCAGTATGCCCCATCTTCGGAAGACGCGCATCGCCTGGCCGGCGAGTTCGAGGACAGGACCGCCCATCTACTACACTGTCGGTCATGACTGGGACGATGAAGGTCTGCGCCGCACTGATGTGCATCGTGGCGGGAGCCTGGGCATGCAATGGCGATAGCGCTGGTCCCGTGGAGCGCCCGTCGGCGAGGTTGGTCACAATTGCGGAGGGGCTCGCTCAGCCGACTACGATCGCGCACGCAGGCGATGGCACCAACCGCCTCTTCATCACCGAGCGCGCGGGGACGATTCGTGTTTACGACCGCATATCTCTGCTCGATCCGCCGTTCCTAGATCTCACAGGCATCGTCCTCAGCGAACACTTTATCGAGCGCGGCCTGCTCGGCCTCGCGTTTCATCCGGAGTTCGTGGACAACGGGCGCTTCTACGTCCTATACACGCGGCGCGGCGGTGCCTTCGGAGGAGAGGGCGATGTCACGATTGCCGAATACCGCGTCAGTGCCACAGATCACAACGCCGCCGATCCTCTCTCAGAGCGCATCGTGCTCGTCGCGGACCATCAGGGCGCTAGCAATCACAACGGCGGCCAGTTGGCGTTCGGGCCGGATGGTTACTTGTATATCGGCATCGGTGACGCATCGTCCGGAAGCAGCGCGCGGCCGCACTCCCAGAACGTCGACGTGCTGCTCGGCAAGATCCTCCGCATAGACGTGGACGCGGCGGTGCCCTACGCGGTTCCGCCGTCAAACCCGTTCGTTGATCAGCCAGGCGCCGATGAAATCTGGGCGTATGGGTTGCGAAACCCCTGGCGTTTTAGCTTTGACCGCGCGAACGGCGACGTGTACATCGCCGATGTGGGCGGTGCAGCGAGTGAGGAAGTTAATTTACAGCCGGGTGACAGTCGAGGCGGTGAGAACTATGGGTGGCCGATGATGGAGGGTACGCGTTGCAGCGATACGCAAGCCGAATGCGAGCAACGGCCGCTAGTCGCGCCCATCCTTACGTATGGCCATATGGACGGGAACTGCGCCATCGTGGGTGGCTATGTGCATCGCGGCGAGCATGGGGCGCTCACTGGGTCGTACGTCTATGGCGACTCGTGCTCAGGCACAATCTGGAACGCACGGCCCGACGATGGCCG
>JBKKBW010000202.1:0-1690 GCA_046713635.1 Dehalococcoidia bacterium | reverse complement strand
GTGCGCTCCCCATCGAGACCGAAGAGGCTCTCCATGAGGTGAGCTTCAACTGGCCGATAGCACTCGGCTCGTCGGCGATGGCGCTCGCCGGTATAGCTGGCGCGTGGCTGTTCTATGGCGCGAAGGTGCTCTCCGCCGAGCGCGTGCGCGCGGCGCTTCGGCCGGTCCACTTCGTGCTCGAGCGCAAATACTTCCTTGACGATCTCTACGAGCGCGTCATCGTCCGGACCATCGTCCATGACGGCGTTGCCAGGTTCCTAGCCTGGTTCGACGCCACGATCGTCGATGGCGTGTCGAACGGAATCGCCGCGTCTATGCGAATCAGCTCCAGTGGCCTGCGTCTGGTGCAGACCGGCCAAGTGCAGGTTTACGGGGCGATAGGCCTGTTCGGAATCGTACTGGCGGGCGGTCTCATCTTCCTTCTGAACCCGCTATGAGGGACCGATGCTAACGTTCCTGATCTTCTTTCCGGTCGTAGGCGCCATCGTGATCGCAACGCTGCCCCAGCGGCAGGAGGCGCAGTCGAAGTACATGGCGCTCGGTGTGACAGGGATCGTGCTTATTGCGTCGGTCGTGATGTTCGCCATGTTCGATCGCAACGAAGACGGGCTGCAGTTTACGGAACGCGTTCGCTGGATCCGAGAAGCGAGCGCCGGCTTCGACGTTCAATATTTCCTGGGTATCGACGGCCTGAGCCTCACGATGGTGATCCTGACCACCTTTCTGTTTGTCGTGGCGGTGCTGATTTCATGGAACATTACGCTCCGGCCGAAGGAGTACTTCGCTTGGCTGCTCGCGCTCGAGACTGGCGTCATTGGCGTATTCACCGCGCAGGACCTGCTCCTCTTTTTCCTATTTTGGGAGGTGGAGCTGCTTCCGATGTTCTTCCTCATCTCGATCTGGGGGTCTGGCCGCAAGGAGTACTCGGCGCTCAAGTTCGTGCTTTTCACTATCACCGGTAGCGCCCTGATGCTGGTTGGGTTCCTAGTACTCGCGTTCTCAGCGAACCCGTCAACGTTCGATATGCAGGTGCTGCGCGATGCGCAGATCAGCGGCTCCGTGCTTCCTCTGCCCGCGATCTTCTTCCTCATCTTCGCTGCGTTTGCAATCAAGCTACCGATCGTGCCAGTCCACACATGGCTGCCAGACGCGCACACTGACGCTCCAACAGCCGTCAGCGTAATCCTCGCCGGCGTGCTGCTCAAGATGGGCGGCTACGGCATTCTGCGCATTCTCATCGGAATCATGCCTGATACAGCTTCCGACTACGCTCTCTGGCTGGCGATCATCGCCGCGATCAGCATCATCTATGGCGCCCTCATCACGCTGCGACAACGCGATCTGAAGCGCCTAATAGCATACTCGAGCGTGAGTCACATGGGCTACGTGCTGCTTGGTATCGCGGCGCTTGGCCAGGTTGGTCTGACCGGTGCGACGTTGCAGATGTTCAGCCATGGAATGATCACCGGCCTGCTCTTCGTGATGGTCGGTTTGATCTACGACCGCGCGCACACCCGCAACATCGATGAGCTTTCCGGCCTTGCACATGTTACGCCGATTATCGCCGTTGGCATGGTCATCGCTGGCCTCGCGTCGCTCGGCCTGCCCGCGATGTCAGGGTTTGTCGCGGAAGTGATGGTCTTCCTGGGAGCGGCAGACCGTTTCGAGGCTCCAACCATTATCGCAGTCG
>JBKKBW010000201.1:0-5742 GCA_046713635.1 Dehalococcoidia bacterium | reverse complement strand
CGTCGACGTGCCGTGCGCGTTGATGTAGTCGACCTCCTCGGGCCCGATGCCGGCGTCCTCCAGCGCGAGCCGCATGCAGCGCGACGCGCCATCGCCGTCGGCGCACGGCGCGACCATGTGGTACGCGTCGGCCGTCGCAGCGACACCGATCACTTCGGCTAGAATACTCGCGCCTCGCGCCTGCGCGTGGCCAAGCTCCTCGAACACGAAGATGCCGGCGCCCTCGGACGAAACGAAGCCGTCGCGCTTCGCGTCGAACGGACGGCTCGCCTTATGCGGCTCGTCGTTCGCGGTCGAGAGCACCTTCATCACGCTGAACGACGCCATGCCCAGCTCGCAGATGCCGGCCTCCGTTCCACCCGTGATCATCGCTTCCGCGTCGCCGCGACGGATGATGTTCGCTGCTTCACCCATCGCCTGCGTCCCGGCCGCGCACGCCGTCACGATCGTGTTCGACTGGTTCTTCGCGCCGTAGCGCAGCGTCAGGTGCGATGCCGCCATGTTCGGCAGCGTCTTCAGCATGTAGAACGGATCGAGGCGCATGCCGCCCTTCGCGATCAGCGTGCGCATCGCTTCCTCGCTATTCGGCAGGCCGCCGTACCCGTTGCCCAGCACGACGCCGAGCCGCTCCGGATCGACAGCGCCGTCGCTCAGCCCGGCCTGCTGCGTCGCTTCAACCGACGCCGCAACGGCGAGCTGGCTGAAGCGAGCCATTCGGCGCGCTTCCTTGCGGTCCAGGTAGCGCTCCGGCTCGAAGTTCTTCACCTCGCCCGCCAGCTTCACCGGGTAGTTTGTCGTATCGATGCTCGTGATCCGCTCGACACCTGACCGCCCGCTCGTCAGCCCGTCCCACAGCTCATCGACATTCAGGCCCAGCGGGCTCATCGCCCCCATGCCTGTGATGACAATCCTCCGCCTTCCGTTCGATTCGGTCATACAGCCACCTTCGCTACTGCCAGTGGCGGATCGTACATCACGCCCAGTACGTGCTCGCGCGCCTCCGCCGCGACGAACAGCGACCCGCAGATCACGACCGTCCCATCGCCCGCCTGAGCGAGCGCCGCGTCGATGGCAGCGCCAACGGTCGTCTCGACCGCGACAGGAACGTCCGCCTCGCGGAACGCGTCCGCGATCTCGCGCGCGACCTTCGCGCGCGGGCTGCGCGACTGCGTCGCGACAACTTCTGTCGCGAGCGGGCCGAGCTCTTCGACGAACGCCGTCATGTCCTTGTCGCGCGCGCAGCCGATCACGAACACCGCGTCGCGCACACCCAGGTCGTCGCGCAGCGTCTGCGCTAGCCGCCGCGCCGAGTCGCGGTTGTGCGCGCCGTCAGCCACGATCAGCGGCTTGCGCTTGAGCAGCTCGATG
The DNA here is from genome assembly GCA_046713635.1 of Dehalococcoidia bacterium. GTDB lineage: Bacteria > Chloroflexota > Dehalococcoidia > DSTF01 > RBG-16-68-14 > JBBDXS01. The sequence continues at coordinate 4,374 of JBKKBW010000201.1, read as the reverse complement.
CGGCAAGGCCAGCGCACAGTGCCTAGCCCGTCGCGCAGCGTCTTCTCATCGATATCGATGTCCAGCGCTTCCAGCGCTAGCACTGCCGTTGCCGAGTTATCGAGCTGATGGCGGCCCAGCAGCGGCAGGTGCAGCTTGTATGTCGATCGAGGGGTCTTCAGCGCGAACTCCTGCCCGTCGCGGTCGTGCTTCTTGCGTGACATCGCGCAGCTCTGCGCGACTTCGACCAGCGTCGCGCCGCGTTCGTCGCAGACGCGCCGGATTACATCGCTCGCCGACTCGCGTTGCGGCGCCATGATCACCGTCGCGCCGGGCGTGATGATGCCTGCCTTCTCTTCCGCGATCTGCGGCACCGTGTCGCCCAGGATTGCCGTGTGCTCGAGGCTGATCGGCGTGATCACGCAGACGTCCTTCGTATCGAAGATGTTCGTCGCGTCCAGGCGACCGCCCAGCCCCGTCTCGAGCACCTGGTACTCGACCTCGCGTCCGCGGAAGTAGAGGAACGCCAGGGCCGTCAGCGCCTCGAACGTGCTGAGCCGGCCAAACGAGCCGTCCGCGTCCTCCGCCTCCAAATGCGGCGCCAGCTCCTCGACCAGCCGCCCAAAGTCCTCCTCGGAGATCGGCTCGCCGTCAACGGCAATACGCTCGACGAAGCGATGTAGGTGCGGGCTCGTGTACAGGCCAACCGGAACGCCCGCCTGCTTCAGCACAGACGCCACCATCGCCGCCACGCTGCCCTTGCCTTTGCTCCCGGCGATGTGCACCGTCCGCCGTCCCAAATGTGGGTCGCCCAGCCGCGCCAAGACCGACCGCATCCGGCGCAGGTCCCAGCGCTCCACGTCGGCGGCGGAGCCGGTGCGTTCCCAGTCGTCGCGAGCTTGGAGCAGGCGGAGTGAGTCCAGATACAGCAACGCGCTGGCAGTATATCTCGGGCATGGTGGCCGTGCGCTCCCTGGAGCGCGCGCCAAGCACGCCCCTGTCATCCCGAGCCTCGCGGTGTGGGGCAACGGCAAACACGATGTGCCGCCAGGTCACAAGGGCGAGAAATCTCGTATCTTGCAATCTCGTCCCCCTCTCCCTGGGGAGTTGTGCAGAGGCAGAGGGCGATTGCGATCCCGCCATCTTCGCCTTGCCGCATGGTTTATGCCCCCTTTTGGAGCCATTACCGAAGTTCGTTTTGATCGATCTGAACGTGTTTCGAAGTTCGTTTTGATCGACCTGAACCTGTTTCGAAGTTCGTTTTGATCGACCTGAACCCTGTTTCGAAGTTCGTTTTGGACCGATCTGAATCTGTTTCGAAGTTCGTTTGGTAGAATCGGCCCTTTCAGCCGATAATACGTCAACTATCTTGCGCCGTTCGCTTCGCTCCAACCAGAGGTGGGCCTCCACAACTCCCGGCCTGACGGATGAGCGTGAACTCGCCTCTACAGCGGACATATCGCGGCGCATCACTGACTTTGTACCTCCTGTAGAACAGGCGATCTGATTGAGGAGGATACTATCGGGTGGTGTGGAATATGTCAAGGGAATAGGCTGGTCAGCACTTCCCGCCTCAAGGGCGGACGGGGTGAGGGCCTCCTGCTGCTATACTTGGGCCACCCCCGCGAGGCGAACCATGCCCTTCCTACGACCTGGCCGGCACCTGAAATGGGCAGCCCTGCTCGTGCTGGCGCTGGCCGTCCTCCCGCCCCCTGCCGAACCAGCGCATGGCGCCGGCCAGACTATATCGGAGATTGAGACTGTAGGGAGCCTTGGACCCGCGGCACTACAGCTCGATGAGGCTGGCAACCCGGTTATTGCATACACGGCCCAGACTGACAACTCATTCAGGGTCAAGTTGCTTCATTGCGATGATCCGAATTGTGCGGGCGGCAACGACATCCCGATCACCGTAGCGAGCACTGGGAACGTTGGCGTCGGTTCAGACGGGCTGGAGTTGGATGCTGCTGGCAATCCCGTGATCGTGTACTACAAACAAAGTACCGCGGGAATGAACATTATGCATTGCAACGATCCGGACTGTGCTGGAGGTGACGAAAGCGTCACGGCGCCCGGTCCGAGCTGGGGCGATATCGCGGTCGAACTCGATGCTGCTGGCAATCCTGTCATTAGCGACTACTATTCTGGTCTACGCGTGACGCACTGCAATGATCCGTACTGCGCGGGAAGCGATGAGTTCGCTTCAATTGCGGACACCACCGCACTCGTAGGTGTCTACTCGTCGATAGAGCTTGATGCTGCGGGTAACCCCGTGGTGAGCTATCAGGACTTCGGTAACTACGATCTAAGACTTCTTCGGTGCAACGACCCGAACTGCGTTGGCGGCGATGACAGTATTGCGGCACCGGATACTGCAAACGACGTAGGCTATTCTTCTTCACTGGTGCTGGACGCAGATGGCAATCCTGTAATCGTCCATCGGGACGATACCAATGATGACCTGCGATTCGTTCATTGCAATGACCCCAGCTGTGCCGGAAGCGACGAATTACTAGCCTCCCCGGACGGCGCGCCCGACGCAACTGGAAGCAGCGCGTCGGTAGATCTCGACAGCTTGGGAAGACCAATCGTTAGCTACAGCGACAGCGGCCTCGGTCTGAAGGTCCTCCGCTGCGGCAACGTGGACTGCACAGCGAACAATTCGATTGTCGTTGCTGCCGAAGGGGCCTCGGGCGGTGCGCTGCAGCTGGATTCATTAGATCGGCCGATCGTGGTTCATGCAGAAGGATCCGGTCCTGGACACACCCTACGAGTCCTACACTGCGCCGACGTGGCTTGCGCTGGCAATTACGACACCGACGGCGATGCCTGCCAGGACATCCGCGAGAGCCAGCTCAAATCCGGCAGCGAGCTGTCCGGCGGCCGACGCAACACGAAGAACCCACACGACTATTTCAACCCAACGGGCGACGGCCAGAACCGCGTCGATGACATCCTCGCCGTGGTCGACGCTTACTACCTGGACGACACCGACGGGAACCCCGGCCTGCCGCCCTACGCGCCCGGCTACAACCCCGACACAGACCGCTCGCTACTCGGCCCCGACGCGTGGGACACCGGCCCGCCCAACGGCCTCCAGCGCGTCGATGACATCCTGAACATCGTTAAACAATATTTCCACGACTGCGCGTAGCGCCCCTAACCCCTTCCTTCGCTTCGCTCGAGGACAGGCTCCCGAGGGAGAGGGGAACGCGCTGGCGGACGGGCAGCTGGTCAGCCGGCAGCGGTGTGACGCCGTGGAGGCTGCGCCGCGAGGAGTGGATGCGGGGGGTAGAGATTTCCTTCGCTACGCTCGAGGACAGGCTCTCGCTCGCGGTCGCCGATGGCGGCCTTGGCGGCTCGGAATGACAATGCGCGTCTTGACCCCGAAAGCCAACGTTTCTAGCATTCGATCGCGATGAACATGATCAAGATCTGGCTCATGGCACTCCGGCCGCTGTCCTTCACGGCGGCCGTGATCCCCGTGCTCGCGGGCACTGCCGTCGTCGCGGACGAGAACTTCCGGCCCGGCCTGTTCGTGCTCGCGCTACTCGGCTCGGTGGCGCTGCAGGGCGGCACGAACCTCGTCAACGACTACTTCGATCACGTCTGGGGCACCGACACCGCGCAGTCGCTCGGGCCTAGCGGTGTGATCCAGCGCGGCTTGCTCTCGCCGCGAGCCGTGCTCATAGGCGGGTTCGTCATGTTCGCCGTTGGCGCGGCCATCGGGCTGGTCATCACGGCGCTCGTCGGCTGGCCGGTGCTCGTGCTCGGCGTCGTCAGCGTCCTCGGCGGCTACGCGTACACCGGCCCGCCCTTCAAGCTGGCCTATCGCGCGCTCGGCGAAGTCACAGTGTTCGTTCTCATGGGTGTGATCATCGTCATGGGCGCGGCCTACGTCCAGATCGAAGCGTTCACGCTCGAGGCGTTTCTCGCGTCGGTGCCGGTCGGGCTGCTGACAGCGGCGATCCTGCACGCGAACAACCTGCGCGACATTCAGGACGACCGCGCGAACCACAAGCTCACGCTCGCCTCGATAGCAGGCCGCCCGATCGCCGACTACGAGCTAATCGCGCTCGTGCTTGGCGCGTTCGTCGCTGTCGGCGCGCTCGTCATCACGCAGGACGCGCCCGTGACAACGCTCATCGCGCTGCTCGCCTTGCTGCCGTCGCTCCGCCTGCTCGCTATGCTGCCCCGCAGCAAGACGCCGCGCTCGCTCAACGCAGTGCTGGCCGGCACAGCGGGCGTGCACATGCTCTTCGGGACGTTGTGGGCGCGGGGCTTCGCGCTCGATGCCTGGGTGAGCTAGACGCGGCTAGCGAACGCTTGGCCGGGACGTATACGATATGTGCAGCAGCGATCGCCGCGCAGCAGGCTGGTCGATAGCCGCGCGTC
>JBKKBW010000200.1:0-16446 GCA_046713635.1 Dehalococcoidia bacterium | reverse complement strand
CGGCGTCTCGATGTTCGAGCCCATCGGCGGAAGCGCGCCCAAGTACACGAACATGAACGTCGCGTGCCCCATCGCCGCAATCGGCGCCGCGCAGATGATGATGGAGACGCTGGGCGAGGCCGATACGGCGCGCCGGATCGAGTCGGGGATCGAACGCGCGCTGGCTTCCGGCAGGATCAAATCGCTGGCCGCCGGACAGATGGGCATGTCGACGTCCGATGTCGGCGACTACATCGCGGGTTTGGCTGGAGAGTAGCGATTTGACGACGGAGATCTTAGAGTTCCCGGTCACCTGGGACGATCCCGCCGACGCCGAGAAGACGTGGCACTACAGCCCTGAGCACATGCCGCTACCACTCTCACCGCTGGCGTTTGAGCTGACGCTCGCGCCGTTCTTGCGCGGCTTCGGGTGGGGAATGGTGCCGCGTCAGGTGAACTACTACACCTACTTCGCGTTCGATGGGCCGCGGGACGCAACAGAGCCGCAGGAAGCGGATCTTGCGTACCTGCGAATGGCTGCGCAGCGCTGGAAAGAGCAGATACTGCCCGAGGTGCTGGCGTACATCGAGCAGTACCGGACACCTGACTTCGATGCGCTCTCGAACGAGGAGCTAGCGAGCGAAATCGAGCGCTTGCAGGAGGTGCGCTTTCGTTCCGGGCAGTTGCACACGCAGTCGATTCAGCCGTATTTCCTCGGTCACCGCTTTCTGATCGACACCTACAAGGAGTTGGTCGAAGACGATGAGCTCGGCGCGTTGCGACTGGCCCAGGGGTACACGAACAAGAGCGTTGAGGAGGCCGATCGCCTCTGGAGCGTAACGGCTATCGCCGCTTCACTACCGACGGTGCGCGATCGCTTGCTTACGGCGGACGCGGATACACTGCGCGACGCCTTCGCGGAACTGATGAACAATCGAGAGGCATCGGCCTTCGTCGAAGCGTTCCGTGGGTTCCTGGACGAGTTCGGCTGGCGCCCTGCCAACGACTTGTCTGGCGCAACATGGCTAGATGACCCAAGCGTCCCGCTCACGATGCTGCGGACGTTCTTGGAAATGCCGGAGTACGATCGGGCTGCCGAACAGCGCAAACTCGTAGAGGAGCGCGAGACCGCGATCACCGAGGCGATGACGGGACTCGACGAGGCTGGCCAGGAGAAGCTGCGCGACGTGCTGGATGCGGTACGTGGTGTCGTGATGCTCTCCGAGGACCACAACTACTATATCGATCAACGGCTCGCGACGGCGCCGCGCCGGCTGATGCTGGCCGCGGGACGCCGGCTCGTGTCCCTGGGGTTGCTCCAGGACCCTGAGACGGTGATGTTCCTGCGGACGCAGGAGCTGCTGGATGCACTGCGAACGAAGACCAGCGATCTGCACGCGACATGCACGGAGCGCCGGAACGAAATCGCTCGCTATAGCAGGATCAAGCCGCCCGCCTTCGTGGGCGTGGTACCGCCGCCCACACCGGACTCCGCTGGAGCGCCGCGCACGCCAGACGGCCACACGCCGAGCGAGTTCCGCGGGTTGGCGGCGTCCGCCGGCGTGGCGCGCGGGCCTGTCCGGGTGCTGACAGAGCTCTCACAGGCAGAACGGCTGCGGCCTGGCGACGTGCTGGTGGTGCCGGTGACGTCGCCTCCCTGGACGCCGCTGTTCGCGATTGCCTGCGCCATCGTGACGGAGGTCGGCGGTGCGCTCAGCCATACGGCGGTCGTCGCGCGCGAGTACGCGATTCCGGCTGTCGTCAACGTGAAGAATGCGACGAAACTGCTGCGCGACGGCGAGTTCGTCGAGGTGGATGGCAGCGGGGGCATCGTGCGTGTGCTAGGCTAGGGCTGCCTCTACTCCTTGTCCAAGCGTAGCGCGATGTCGCGCTGGAAGGTCGGTACGTTCAGCTGAAGCGCGCTGCCAGTAGCATCAACTTCGGATTGCTCGATAACTTCGTTCGTGTAAGTATCGATCCATGATGCTTGCCACGTACCGGATCCGACGCCCTGGATGGTCAGCGTGGCCCTGGTAACCTCCGACTTGTCCGGCGAGTACCACTGATTCCTTATGTTCTTGATCCAGACGAGCGCTGTCGTGGAGCCAGCTAGACTCTGGACGGACAACGTCTGTTCCCCTGCGGCGCTCACTGTTGCGTCGCCTGCAACGAATACCTCGCGGTCAAACGCGATGTTCTTCGTCATGCGCGAGATCGCGCCGAAGTGGAAGTACCAGTCCTGCGGGTCGATCACGTTGTCCCACCACCACGACATGCCCGTACCCATCGTCTGTGCGAACAACCCGGCCCAGAGCATGTCATGGAAACCGATGCCACCAGGGTCGGAGGCCATCGTTTCGTCCGGGCCGAGCGGGTTGACGCCGGCCTCTGCGACGAGCACTGGCTTGCCGAAGCGTCGTAAGTTCGCGCTCATGTCCGGCAGGACATCACTGAAATCAATCGATGAGCCGCCCAACGCGTAGAGGTGTATCTGTGAGAAGTCGATGTTGGGCAAGCGCCAGAAGTCAAAGAGCGGCGTGTCGAACGAAGTCAGGTCTGTCGCGCCCACCGCAGAGATGCCCCAAGGCAGGCTGGTGCTGGTGGAGATCAGGTGATCGTAGGGGTCGAAGTCACGGAGCTTGGACGACATCTCGTCGTGCCATGGGACCACGTCGTCAAGGTCGGTGCTGGCTAGATCGACTTCGTTCCACAGCTCCCAGCCCAGGACGTTCGGTGATGCGCCCCAGCGCGCGACGATGTAGCGCAAACGCCGCTCGAAGAGCTGCTTCGCTTCGTCGTTGGTGAAGACCTCCTGCGGCTGCGCGAGCGGCCCGCCGTTCGCGGCGTTGTATGGGTTCCTGTCCCACTCCGAGTTGGCTATGAGCGAGAAGGCGCCATGGTTCTGAATGGAGAGGAGGATGTAGATGCCGTGCCGCTCGGCTTGGTCCAGCACGTAGTCGAGTTGCCACGCGCGGTCGAGCCGCTCGGTGTAGTTGCCCAGCGTGTTCGGCTCGGTCCACTCCAGCCCGAAAGCCCAGCTCGGCATCCACAGACGAGCGTAGTTCACGCCGCGTTCGGCCAGGTTCGCGAACCAGGCGTCGTAGTCATACGTGCCGCGCTCACCGTACCAGGCCAGGTTCTCGCCGATCGCGAAGTACGGCGTCCCGTCATCGAAGCGCAGATAACGGCCGTCGTCCGGTGACACGCGCAGGAAGCCGTGCCTATCGTCGCTGGCCTCTTCCACGGGCAGGGTCTGCGGCCCGCCCTGCTGGGTTCCGGAAGCAGTGGTGAACGACCACTGCCAGGTCCAGTCCCCAGGCTCTGTGGGTGTGAAGCGCAGCTTCCAGGGCAGCTCGCCCTCTGGCGTAAGCTGCTCCTTGCCGCCAGCGAGCTTGCGCGTGTAGTCGCGCGTTGCGAAGCCGTTGATCTCAAACGACTCACCTGACGGCGACTCGAATACGGCGCGCAGGTTGGCCTGCGCAGGATCGAATGGATTGTCGACATTGACGGGCAGATCGAGCGTGATCTCATACGGCTCCCAGACGCGTGCCTGCGCGTTGTCCTTATCGCCGCCACCGCCGCCGCATGATGTCGAGAGTGCTAGGACGGCAACGAGCGCGACTAAGAGGAGTAGGCATCGGGGTCGGAGCATGAGGCCATGGTAGCAGCGGCGAACGGGTGAGAGGCCTGCTAGGCTGAGTCATGCCGACCACGCGTAAGAACCTCGGTGAAATTACGATAGAATAGGCGCGCGAGGATTCGTGAGGTCGTCCAAGAAGGAGGGTGCTCGCATGTCGCTCCCTTACGTGCTCGTATCTTCAAAGGACATCTCGCTACTTCGAGTCGCGATGAAAGCCATTGAAGAGGAGGCTCCCCGTCTCGCGAATGTCGAAGAGGTGGTTGCCCTCTTGATGAAGGATCGCGTGGGGTGTCAGCTTCATCGGCAGGTACCCGTCAAGTCCAGCAATCCTTTCCTGCGCGACTGGAATAAGCGGCTCTTCGGTGGAGGTGCCAATAGGTGCTGGGCAAACATCGCGATCTGCTTGCAGGAGACGAGGCTAATTGCTGGTGGATACGCAAGCTATATCGGGAAGGCTATTGAGAATGCCATCGATGAGTCCGTGTCGGGAAAACGAAACAGTCTCGCCATCGAGCCGTCAAAGCAGGTCCTCGTAGGAGGCGCTGACGATATCTCCGTGTCGACTCAAGAGGTAGATGAGTACTTGGAGATAGTAGCCTTAGGCCATCGAAGGGCGCTGGAAGCGGCTAGGGCAGACAGTGACTATGACCCTCAGGTAGCAGATCGGCTAGAGCTACGATTCCAAGAGGAATTGTCGAGCCTTCGCCGCAATCGAAAGTTGGTTGAGGCGGAGATTCGACAGGAACGGACTCACCTGGGAGGGCTGGTCGAAGAGCAGATTATGGCAAGCGTTAAGAACGGAACGATAATTCTGAGCGCAGAAGAAGTGGATGGGCTGGTCGAGCGTGTGGCCGCGATCGAACGATCTGCGGGGGCCTTGTACGATGCGGGAAGCGCCATATTTGACCTTGGAGGAGCCGTAGATAAGGCATTCTGGGACGAAGGGGCAGGTAGTCCTCCGGTGATAGAGGTGCCGCCAAGCAAGAACCCCCTCCTGAAAGGCCTGGTTTCAAAGGGCCTAGTGGACTGCCTGATGGAATGCGGCATGCGGACCACCGACGTTGCCAATGACGTTAGCGCCCAAGTCATGAAAGTCGAAGATGTTGTGGGTGCAGTTGATGCGTTCCGTGAACAGCACTTGTAGGGTCTAACCTTCAGCTAGGGAGCAAAATAGACGTTGATCCGGGGATGGTGGCCCTATTCTGGCTCCTTAGCAGGCAACACTTCGAGATCTTGAGTGGTGGAGCAGAAGGTACCAGAGCCGTCTGAAGCCTCGAACCAGATGTACCCCTTCCACGGCACCTTCCCCTCAATACTTAATTCGGCGGGGATTGACTCACCACGCTTGAGATGCCTTGGTAGCGGCTTGATCTTGTCAGATATCCACCCGCGAATCACTGACTCATCGACGTTCCAAACCCCGCCTCTCGTCTCTCTAAATCGCACCATGTAGTCCATCACGACCGTGTCGCGCAGAACGCGGACGGACAACGGCACCTTCACTGTTTCACCAGCGTGGATAGGTTCTACAGCGTCCAGCTCATAGGTGTGACGCCTGCGCCACTTCGGCCAGCATACTCGGTAGAGCGCAACGCCCGATGCCAGCGCGCCGACAATGGCAATCCCGCCAGCTGCGATACTGAAGTAGCTGTCAAGGGTGTCCAACAACGTGCTGAGCAGCATGGGGCTGCGTTACCGCTCGTTTTGAACTCTGGAATCGGAGAACTTCTGGCGGCATGTCGCGCACTTCCACATCAGACAAATCCTCTCCGGCCGAGGTTCTTGCTGTCCCAGGCCGCCCGCAGTCTATCACGCCACACGAGGTGTATCATGGCGGCATGCCAGCGGCGCGTAAGAATCTTGGTGACTTCGCGGAGCGTGTCGCGGTCGCGCATCTGGAAGCGAAGGGCTATCGGATCATCCAGACGAAGTTTCGTGTGCGCGAGGGGGAGATCGACGTCGTTGCGCAGCGCGATGGCGTGATCGTGCTCGTCGAGGTGAAGGCCCGGCGTAGCACAGCCGTCGGTCCAGCGATCGATGGAATAAGCAAGCGCAAGGCCAAGCGCCTGCTTGCGGCTGGCGAGGTGTTCGCGGCGCGCCATCCGGAGCTCCCTCAAGACCGCCGCATCGACCTGATCGCGATCGATCTGGACGCGTCCGGGCGCGTCGTCTCGCTCGAACACCTGGAGAGCGCGGTCGAGGACGGATACTAGATATACTGGCTCGATGCCGATCTACGAGTACCGTTGTCAAGCATGTTCGAAGCGCAGCAGCGTGTTCGTGCGCAGCATGTCGATCGCTGTCAAGGCCAAGTGCGAGCACTGCGGCAGTGCGAAGATGCGCCGCCTCATCTCCCGGGTAGTCGTGCCGCGCTCGAAGAGCTCGCTGGGCGACTTCGACGAGAGCATGCTGGCGGACGTCGATGAGAGCGATCCGCGTAGCATGGCCCGCTTCGCGCGCCGCATGCGCGACGAAATGGGCGACGACATGGGGCCGGAGTTCGACGAAGCTATCGATCAGATGGAGCAGGGCAACTTCCCGGACGGCGATGACGGTGGTGGCTTGCCTATGGACGACGACTGATGCCGATCTACGAGTACAAATGCGCTGACTGTGGCCGCCTGACAAGCGTCTTCACCAAGTCGATGGACGCCGAGGTCAAGTCCAAGTGTCAGCACTGTGGTAGCAAGAAGCTGGCGCGGGTGTTCTCGAAGTTTGCCTACCACCGTTCGACGCAGCGCGTGCTGGAAGACTATGGCGCGGAGCCACGTAGCCTGGAAGACTACAGAGATCCGCGCCAGATAGGCCGCTGGGCAGAGCGCAAGTTCGATGAATACGGCATGGATATGCCGAAGCAGGCACGCGACATGATCGATGCAGCGCGTGATGGCGAGCTACCCTCGCCCGTTGATGAGCTCTAAGTATGGAGACGATCGGCGATCAGCTAGAGCCAGTCATGGAGCAGGTGCGCGCGGTCTTCGCGGACAAGAACTCCGCGCGAGAGAAGGCGCTGCCGCTCTGCCGCGACGCCATCCGCCACTCGGCGAACGCGATCCGGGCGGTGCATCGAGAGGACTTCGAACAAGCCGAGAAACTGGTCAGCGTCGCAGGGCAGAAGTTGGCCGAGGCGAAGGTCGCGCTACAGCCGCACCTGGAAACTTACTTCGCCGGATTCGTTCATGATTCGCAGAAGGAGTACGCCGAAGCGAGCATAACGCTTGCGATCATCGGCGGAAGGCCGTTGCCGCGTCCGGAGCAACTCGATGTTGAGCTGCCCGCCTACCTGAACGGCCTCGGCGAGGTAGTAGGAGAGCTCCGTCGCCATCTGCTCGACAAGCTGCGTGCCGGGGACGTCGAGCACTGCGAGTCGATCCTGGCCGCAATGGACGACATGTACAGCGTCCTGGTGACGATGGACTATCCTGACGCGATGACCGGCGGACTGCGCCGTACCACCGATTCCGTGCGCGGCATCCTGGAGCGCACCCGTGGCGACCTGACGGTCTCTGTCCGGCAGCGAGAGTTAGAGCGCCGCTTAGGGGAGTTCGAGAGACGGCTCAGCTAAGCCGTTCGGCTCGCAAACCAAGCTCGGGCGTATCTACTGCCATGGCTATCGCGCGCGCCAAGCGCAGATCTCCCTATAGCTGCCAGCTAGACGTGACGAAGCTAGCGGGAAGCCCTTGCAGGGAAGGTTACTTGACAAGATATACTGGCGCGCACCTTAGCCCGAGGCGGTAGTTGGCTTATGCGAGCATCTGGTGGCACGTTGACCGTACTGTTCACGGACCTGGTCGAGTCCACCGCCGTGGCAAACCGCCTGGGCGATGAAACTGCGCAGGCGCTTCGGCGCGCGCACGATCGGATACTTCGCCAGCAGTTCGAAAGTCACGGCGGCACCGTCGTAAAGGGCACCGGCGACGGCTTTCTAGTCACGTTTTCCACAGCGCGCCAAGGCGTGGCATGCGCGCGCGCCGTACAGCGTGCCATCGCCGAGCAGCAAGCGGAGGGCAGGTATTTGGACCTAGGGGTCCGAATCGGCGTCCACACCGGCGAGCCCTCGGCGGAGGACGGCGATGTCTTTGGCATCGATGTGACGCTTGCAGCCCGCCTCATGGCGGAGGCGCAAGGAGGCGAAATCATCGTCTCAGAAGTAACGCACCTGCTCGTCCGTCAGCATGCGTTCGAGATGCAGCCAGCCGGCGAGCTGACGCTCAAGGGCTTTCCGGAAGCCGTCCCGGCATATCGTGTCCTGTGGACGGAAGAGAGTGTCCTTCATCGGCGGCTGAGTCGTTTCGTTGGCCGGCACGACGAGCAGATCCGCCTGGGTGCCTGCTTGGATGCTCTGCTGGAGGGCCGGCAAGGCAGCCTGGCGCTGATAGCGGGTGAGCCCGGCGTCGGCAAGACTCGCCTGGCGACGGAGCTGAGCGTCATAGCGCAAGATCGCGGAGCGCGCGTGCTCACGGGACGCGCCTACGAATCAGAAGGTTTGCCGCCGTACTTTCCCTTCGCGGACGCCCTCGGCCAGTTCCTACGCGCGCGCCCGCCCGGCGAACTCGCGCGGATCATCGCCGGCGACGGCGCGTACGTCGTCCGCATGCTGCCCGAGCTGCGAAGCGCAGTCTCGACCACTGAGCCTGCCGCGCTCAGTCCAGAGGCCGAGCGCTACCTGCTGTTTGAGGCTGCTTGCAACCTCCTCGCGCGATTGGCCGAAGAAGCGCCTCTTGTGCTGCTGCTCGACGACCTGCATTGGGCCGATCACGCCAGCGTCCACTTGTTGCAGCATCTTGCCCGTCGCATCGCGAACGCAGCCGTGCTTGTCATCGCGACGTACCGAGAGGTTGAGCTGGGCGATGGCCATCCGCTGAGCGATCTCGTGGCCGAGATTGCCCGTCGCGGCCCTGGCGAGTGCTTCGCGCTTCAGCCTCTCTCGCGCGACGATACCGCGGAGTTGGTCGAGGATGTCCTCGGCGAGCGGCCAGCGGCCGGAATCGCCGACGCGCTGTACGCAAAGGCCGAAGGTAACCCGTTCTTCACCGAGGAGCTAGTGCGCAACATCCGGGAACACGCCCCGGCGGAGGTCGAACTCCCGGCCCGCCCAGCCGGAACCACCGTGCCGGAGGGCGTGCGCCAGGTGGTGCTGCAGCGCGTTGGTCTCCTCAGCGAGGCGGCTAATAGCCTGCTCGTCCGTTGCGCTGTGCTCGGTCACGAGCTGACACTGGGCCGCATCGGGGCAGTGGTCCAGCTAGAGGAAGACGCACTGCTCGAACTCATCGAACAAACGCTCGACGCTCGAGCGCTGCGTGAAGCCGGCGATGGCCTCGCCTTCGCTCATCCCCTAATCCGCGAGACGCTCTACCAGGGTCTGCCGGGCCCGCGCCGGCGACTCCTTCATGGTCAGGTTGGCGACGCGCTTGAGCAGCTCTATGGAGCAGCCGTTGAGCTGCACTTGCCCGAACTGGCCCACCACTTCCTAGAAGCGGCGACTGACCCCGCCTCTGCCGCCAAGGCCCTCGATTACGCGCGCCGCGCCGCCACCCAAGCGATGGACGTGTTCGCGTACGAAGACGCCGTTGTCTTCTATCGCCACGCGCTCGATACGTTGGAACGCCTTGGGACCAGCGATAGGGCTGCGCGCTGCGATCTACTGCTCGCCCTCGGCGATGCACAGCGCAGGGCCGGTGATGGTGCAGGTGCGGAGGAGGCTTTTCGGCAAGCAGCGGCGATCGCCGAGGTTGGCGGTCTGGCCGACCAGTTGGCGCGCTCCGCCATTGGATACCACATCGTCCGCGGCGTGACTGGAACGGTGGACGAGTTTTTCATCCATCTAGTTGGGGAGGCCTGCCGCGTCTTGCCCGAAGTCGATAGTCCGTTGCGTGCTCGCTTGCTTGCGGTACGATCCTCCGCACTCTATCACGTTGAGCCCCATGAAGGCCTCGCCGCACTCAGCGAGGAGGCTCTCGCCATGGCGAGGCGCCTGGAGGATCCACCAACGCTCGTCTGGGTTCTTGGCGTGACGCACTCCTATCGCCACCCCCCGGGTGACGTCATTGGGAGGCTCGACTCTGCCAGTGAGCTTCTCCGGCTCGCCGAGCTACATGGTCCGCGCGAAATGACACTGCTGGCGCGGCGCTTCAAGATCGTAGAGCTCCTTCAGCTCGGTGAGATACGCGCACTCGACATTGAACTTGAGGTGCTCGAACGCGACGCCAACGAGCTGCGCCTACCTTTCTACCTCTGGCTCGTTGCCGTCTGTCGCGCCATGCGCGCGCTGCTGAATGGCGAGCTTAGAGAGGCAGAGCGGCTGGCGCAGCACGCCTATACCATCGGCCAGGAGGTGCAGCGCAATTCCGGCCTCGCGTACCAGTTCTTAGCCATTCAACTCTTCGCCCTGCGCCGTGAGCAAGGAAGGCTCAACGAGTTGCTGCCTGTCGTGCAGTCCTTCGTCGAGCAGTATCCCGCCCTGCGCTGGCGAGTTGGCGTGGCGTATGTGTACTGCGATCTTGGCCGGCTGGAGGAGGGTCGCTACGAGTTCGAGCACCTGGCAGCGGATAATTTCGCTGAGCTGCCGCTCGATTTCAACTGGCTGATCAGCGCGACGATCCTCGCCGAGGTCTGCGCTAAGCTGAAAGATGCGAAGCGCGCGACGCTGCTCTATGATCTGCTCCTGCCGTATGCCGATCGCGCGGCGGTGATTGGCGATCAGGCGGCCTGCAACGGCTCCGTGTCCCGCTACCTTGGGCTGCTCGCCGCAACGATGCGTAACTGGGACGGCGCGGAGGGACACTTCGTCGCCGCGATTGAGATGAATCAGCGCATGGGTGCTCGCTCCTTCGTTGCTCACACCCAACAGGAGTTCGCCAAAGTGCTCCTCGCTCGATCCGGTCCAGGCGATCCGGAGCGCGCGCGAAGCTGTCTGACTGATGCCTGTGCGGTCGCTACCGAGCTAGGGATGAGCCGCCTCTTGGAGGAAATTGACGAGCTCCGCAAGCTGGAGGGCGCATAGTCCTTGACAGCATCGTGTATCGATGCTACGCTCCGGCGGCTGCAATTTCTCAGTCGAAACGGAGGGGAGCAAGATGGCGATCACGAAGAAGGTCAGCACGCAACTGCACGCGCGCGTCTTCACCGGCGAGGTAAAGTCCGGGCAGATCGAGGAGGCGCTCCAGACCTTCAACCGGGAGGTGCTGCCTCAAGTTCGAAAGATCCGCGGGTTCAAGAGCCACCAACTCCTGATCAAAGGCAACCGGTTTCTTTGGCTTACACGATGGGTGGCGTGCCCTGGGCCCGGCGTCATCACATTTCGTTCCAGGCCTATCGCGCCATATATTAGAGGTCGCCTGCAGCACGTGCGCTATACAGTGGGCCCGCTGCGCAAGCCTGCCATTCGCAAGGCGCCAAAGCGCCCGGTCCGCAAAACGCCCAAGCGCCCAGTGCGATAGCCGCGTTTCGGCGATTGGCCGACTGGCTGACCCCGGCTCGCTTGCAGACAAGCTCACGCCCCATCAAAGGTTTTCGGAACGGGGCAGAGCCAGCCCCAATTAGGCCTGGTACTTGCGTTCCAGCTCCTGCCACTTCGGCACGCCGATGAACTGCTCGAACTCGTGGAACGAGACCATCGCGCCCTGTCGAGACGCGGTGGTCTTCGTCTCATACAGTGCCTTGAACGTTGCCTCGACAGCTTTGGCGGCGGAGAACAGCGCCGAGAGCGGATAGACCACCATCTTGTAGCCGAGCTCTCGTAGCTCCTCCGACGTGAGCAGCGGCGTCTTGCCGCCTTCGATCATGTTCGCGAACAGCGGCGCGTCCGGGATTGCCTTCGCCACCTCGCGCAGCTCATCGATAGACTGTGGCGCTTCGACGAAGACGACGTCGGCGCCAGCATCGCGATAGAGCTTGCCACGCCGGATCGCCTCGTCGAGCCCGAGTGGCGCCCGCGCGTCCGTGCGTCCGATGATCACCAAGTCGTCGCCCTCGCGCGCATCGGCGGCGGCGCGCAGCTTGGCCGCCTGCTCCTCGGCGGGGATGACGCGCTTACCCTCGAAGTGACCGCACTTCTTTGGCCACTCCTGGTCCTCCAGAATGATGCCCGCGACGCCAAGCGACACGCACTCACGCACGGTGCGCACGACGTTGAGCGGGTTGCCGTAGCCGGTGTCCATATCCGCGACGAGCGGAATGCTCAACGCCCGCGAGATGTGGCGCACGCGGTCCATCGTCTCGGACATCGTCATCAGGCCGTAGTCTGGGACGCCAAGCACCGTCGCGGCGAAGCCGAAGCCGGTAGTGAAACAAGCGTCGAATCCGGCGCGCTCGGCCAGTTGTGCGGTGAGCGCGTCGTACGCGCCCGGCAGCACGATGATGTCCGGCTCGTTCAGCATGGCGCGCAGGCGTGTCGAGTGGCGCATGGATATTCCCTTTCGCTAAGGCGGGAGCGTGTGCGCTACGCGCACGGACGAGTCTAGCACGAAGGGCTGACAGCTATAAGACAGGCAGTCGTGGAATGAGGCCGGCTTCACGCTGCAGGATCAGTAGAGCGTCTAGGGCATCTACTTCGCCGTTCACGTTGACATCGAGGATCGCAACGCAGCTATAGTACGACGACGGTATCCGGTCCTGCAGGCCGAGAGCGTAGAGCGCGGCCAGACTTCCGTTGATGACGCGCGACCGAGGCAGAGGGCCGACACTCTGACACGTGATTGAGCCCCAGTAGTTTGCGAACGTTCGAGTCATGGTGAACGAGTTTGTCACTTCTGGAAGAAGACTGAGCGTGTACGTGCCTGTCAGCTCGCGGCCGTCCTCACTGCGTGACCCTTCCAGCTCAAAGCTCCCAAACCCTGGGTCTTCCCAGTTGAGGCCCATCGATTCTCCCGCTACGTTCACTGTCCCGTCGATCCGCACCGCAGTTTCCTCTAACTTACAAGCGATGCCACCGGCCACAGCTGGCTCATTCTGCTCCAGATAGACTACGCACGGCGAAAAACCGCCGGAAGCCGGTCTCGGGAAGTTGCGCCCGTCAAGCGTTATGATCCAGTCGCCGGTTAGATCAAGAGGCCCAACCGTTGGCGTCGGCCAAGGAGTGGGCGTCGGCAGGATGCGCGTTCCTCTGAACGAGCCCCACACGTTCGGGTAGCTTATGTTACCGTGCAAGCTGTCGTCGGACGCCGACCCAAAGAACGCAATGTCAAGTCCGTAGAAATCGCCGATTGCGGTAAAGTTGCCCGTCGTGGAGTCGATCGTCCCGACGAGTGCGAAGCTGCCCACAAGGCGGCAGTCCAACTCGATGGAAACCGAGTCGCCCTCTTGTACCACATGGGCAATGCACGAGTCTGTGTCGCTTGCCAGGCCTATCGCCTCGATCTTCCAGGTGCCCGTGACATCGATTGGACTGCCCGCGCTGCCGCCAGGCACCGGTGAGGGGACGGGCGTCCCGGGTGCGGGAGCATCGCGAGCTCCCTCGAACGTGCCCGTCACGCCAGTCTCTGCGCTCCAGTTCCCACTGAATGACTGGCCGTCGGCAGCCGCTGTACCGGACACAGATACGTGGAAGACCAGCACTCCCGTTGCCGTGAAGGCGCCTGTCTTCGAATCGATCGTGCCCTCAAATGTTCCGTCGCCTAGCAAGCCCGGGCAGGAGACATCCATAGAGAGCTCACCGCCTGACTGAACGATCTCGGCTGCGCATCCGGGCGGGTCTTCGCCGTTAATTGCGACGTACCAATTTCCGGACAGATCGATGCTTCTCTCCGCATCAGTCCTCTGCGCTGCGAGGACGAGGAGTCCCGCCACCCCCACCAACGGTAGGACTACCAGCAGAACCACACGCCGGATCGTCAACTAAAGGTGCCTCCGCCGGGCGGACTCTTATGCCCCCCGAGCCCCACAGTGTACGACTTTCCTGCGAGGCCCGCCTTTCCGCCTAGCCCAGCACAATCAGCCCCGCAACGTGCTGCAGAATCAGCGAGGCGTCGATGCTGTTGACCGCGCCGTCGTTATTGGTATCAGCGCTTCCCGGGTTTGGCAGCGACGGGATAAGGCCCGCATCGCGCTGAAGCACCAGCGCCGCGTCGATAGCGTTCACGCTCCCGTCATCGTTGACGTCGCCCAACGCCTTCGCGGGCGTGGATGTCAGCGTAAACGTGGGGGTGAACGTTGGAGTAGGCGTGAACGTTGGCGTGAACGTGTTTGTGGGAGTGTGCGTGAATTCCGGCGTGTCCGTCGGCGTTGGCGTAAAGGTGGGCGTCCGGGTGGGTGTCGCCGTCGCCGTGGATGGCTGGCTCGTGCTGACTTCCAGTCTGTAGGTGTTACCGGGCGATGTAGACAGGAAGTAGAGGTACACTCGGACTCGGTACGTACCGCTGCTAGTCGCCGTAAACGAAATGTGCTCGTCGTCGTCCACGCTGAAACCTTGATCGACCTCGCTGCCTGATGGATCGAACAGGAGCATGTCGATATCACCGGATGAGTGCGTGAAAAGCGCATCGATCTCGATATGCTTGTTTTCCGCCACAGGGAAGGAGTACCAGTCGTGGTCTCCTGCGCACGCACGTAGCCCAGACTGTGCAAACGGCAACGAAATCCCAACGGCTGTGCCCTCCAGATCGTTGTTCTCGTACGGGTCCTCCGTACAGCTCCTGATATGCAGGCTGTAGCCGTTACCCGCCGGCGGAGTGCTGAGAAAGAGGCGGGCCCTGAGCCGGTACGTCCCCGAAACAGGGGCCACGTACGTGATCTCCTCGTCGTCATCAGCGGAGAATGCAACCGCGACCTCGGCGCCGTCTGGATTATAGAGGTAGAGGTCGATGTCGCCGCCAGCGTGGGCAAAGAGCGCCTCAATTTCTACCGTGGCCTTCGCCGTCAGCGAGAACGAGTACCAGTCCTCATCGGATGGACAGGACTGAAGTGTTCCCTGGTTGAATGGTAACGTGATCGCCGTCGCCGAATCGGTGGCGTCGTTGTTCTCCATGAAGTCGTCCAGGCAGCCCGTCACGTTGAGGTCGTAGTCGTTGCCCTTATAGAGAAACGGCGGGTTAAACGTGTACACGCGTAGCTTGTACGTGCCGTCGCTCTGAGCAATGTGTGTGATTGACTCGTTGTCAACTGTGCCCTCCGAGATCGCCACCTGCGATCCCGTCGGATTGAACAACTGCATGTCTATGTCGCCGTCCCCATCCGAAAAAAGTGCGTCAATCTGGACGGTCGTCTTTTCCGTTAGCGAGAACGAATACCAGTCATCGTCGCAAGACATGAGGCCGGAAAGTGACGAGCCCAGTGGGATACCGCTAGGCGTGTCGACAGTGTCGTTCTGCTCGTAGCCGTCATCGCTGCCAAGGAAGCCGCCGCAGCCAAGGAAATGAGGCGTGATGCCTCCGGCAGGCGCTGGCTTTTCGTCTGGCGCCGCTCGGCTCACCCCCGAGTCAATGAGAAACAGCCCCATACCGGCACAGGTGAAGAGAAACGCGCCCAGCACGATCCATCGTCTCATGTTGGTCTCCTTCTGCCCGCACCAGTCAGCAGGCTGTATAACAGCGGCCGCGCTGTGGGTCAAGTGTAGGCGCAGCCATACCGGCGCTACCCACCATCAACTATCGGCAAGCTGCAGCCTTTCCGATGGGCACTGAGCGCTGCAAAATCAACGCTGCATCGATCGGATCGAGCATGTACGCCGCCTTGCCCCCATCAGACCCCCGCCGATAAGCTGCTACGCTGGTGCGGGCTCGTTCCCGTACATCCCTTGTTTCTGAAGTAGGAGGCTTCGATGAAAGTCGATACAGGAATTCCGCTCGATTTGGCGTCCGTGCCCGCCGCGGCTCGCAAGGCCGAGGAGTTGGGCTACGATGGCGGCATCACGCCTGAGACCGGCCACGATCCGTTTCTGCCACTGGTCATCGCCGCGGAGCATACCGAAAAGATGGAGCTGGGGACGGCTGTAGCGATCGCGTTCCCGCGCAGTCCTATGGCGACCGCGCAGATCGCCTGGGACATGCAGAAGTTTTCGAAAGGACGCTTCACCGTCGGGCTGGGCACGCAGGTGAAGGGCCACATCGTACGGCGCTACGGCATGGACTGGGTGCCGCCCGGCCCGCGCCTGCGCGACTATGTGCTTATGATGCGCGCGATCTGGGACTCGTGGCAGAACGGCACGAAACCTGCGTTTCAAGGCGAGCACTATCGATACACGTTAACTTCGCCGTTCTTCAACCCTGGTAAGATCGACTACCCGTACCCGAAGGTGCATATCTCAGCGATTAATCCGTACAACTGCCGTCTCGTCGGTGAAGTATGCGACGGTATCAAACTGCACGGATTCAACACGCCGAAATACCTCAAGGAAGTGATTATGCCTAACATCGAGGCCGGCGCGAAGAAGGCCGGCCGTAGCGCGAAGGACGTTGAGATCTGCGGACTCGGGTTCGTCATCACCGGCAAGACGGAGGAGGACGTCGAGAAGGCGAAGGCGCCCGTTCGCCAACAGCTGTCCTTCTACGCCTCGACACGAACGTATAAGCCAGTCCTCGATGTCGAGGGCTGGGGCGACCTGAACGAAGAGCTGTTCGGCATGTCGATAGAAGGAAAGTGGCCGGAGATGGCCACGCGCATCACAGACGACATGCTGGAGCAGTTCGCTGTCATCGGCACGCACGACCAGATCGTGAAGAAAATCATCGCGCGTTCCGCCGGCGTCATCGATCGCCTCACATTCGCGATCCCGACGCGCACCCCGGACGACGAAGCGCAGCTTAAGGAGATGATCAAGCAGCTCAAGGCTGCGTAGCTTCCCTCACCCGCACCTGTAGACCCTCTCCCGCTCGCGGGAGAGGGTCTACAGG
>JBKKBW010000199.1:0-3437 GCA_046713635.1 Dehalococcoidia bacterium | reverse complement strand
GTCAGCCAGATGTTGCCCGGCTTGAGCTCGCGGTGGACGACGTTCTGGGCATGAGCGAACTCCAGCCCGCGACACGCTTCCTTGGCGATGTCCAGCGTTCGTTCCAGCGGAAGCGGGCCGCCCGCTTCGCGTAGGGCGGCCGCGACATCGCCGGCCATTAGCTCGGTGACGATAAACGGCTGGCCGTCGTGATCGCCCAGGTCGTAGACCGACACGATGTTGGGATGCGCGCCGAGGCGGCCGAGCGCCTGCGCCTCCTGCGTCACGCGCTGGCGCCCGAGCGTGTCGAGTCCCTCTGTCTTGATGATGGCAATAGCTACGTCGCGATCGAGCAGCGTATCGTGCGCAGCAAAGGCGCGTTTCTTCGCGCCCTCGCCGAGGAAGCGCTGGACCTTGTAGCGACCTTCGGCGAACGACGCAGGGAGCGCGACGGCGGGAGCCGCTTCGGATGGCTGAACCGCCAACTGCTGGCCTATGGACTGCCCACACGAATCACAGAACTTCTGGCTGCTGGGATTAGATGTGCCACATGCGGCACAGACGAAGCTTTCGCCGAGCGTGGCGGAGCACTCGCCGCAGAATCTCGCGCTATCGCGGTTCTCGCTACCGCAGGATGGACAGCGCACTCTAAGCTCCCCGCCAAGTTTTCACAGCAGCGCCAGTATAGCGGCGCGTGTAGGCTGAGGCATGACCTCGAAGCGCCGGGCGGCGAGCCAGGCCGCCTTACCTCCGAATAGGGCATTACATCTGACAGGCTAGATTCAGTAGAATGCCGCGCGACTATGGACTTTACTGACACGCCTCAGGAGGCTGCCTTCCGCAGCGAGGTGCGCTCGTTCATCGAGAGCGTGCTGCCGGAGGCGCTGCGCTGGCGCGGCGGACTGCGGAGCGGCCTCGATGCGGGGCGTGCCGCTTACGGCGGCGATGCATCGAAGGTCTGGCGGCGGAAGATCGCGGACCGGGGCTGGACCGCGCCGGCGTGGCCGGAGGAGTACGGCGGCGCGGGGATGTCTGTCTCCGACCAGTTCATCTTCAACGAGGAGATGTCGCAGGCGCGCGCGCCGCGCACGGGCGGTGGCATCGCGATCGGGATGGCCGGGCCGACGATCATGGTGCACGGCACGGATGAACAGAAGCAGCGTTTCCTGCCACCGATGCTGACGGGCGAACAGATATGGTGCCAAGGCTTCAGCGAA
Organism: Dehalococcoidia bacterium; assembly: GCA_046713635.1. Taxonomy (GTDB): domain Bacteria; phylum Chloroflexota; class Dehalococcoidia; order DSTF01; family RBG-16-68-14; genus JBBDXS01. The sequence goes on along the minus strand of JBKKBW010000199.1, from coordinate 2,241 downwards.
CCGAATGCCGGCTCCGACTTGGCGAACCTGGCCACGACTGCCGTCCGCGATGGCGACGACTACGTGATCAACGGCCAGAAGATCTGGACATCGCAGGCGCAGAAGGCACACTGGATGAACCTGCTCGCGCGCACGGATAACGACGCGCCGAAGCACAAAGGCATCAGCTACTTCATGGTCGACATGAAGTCACCAGGCATCGAGGTCCGGCCGCTGGTGAACATGGTCGGCCACAGCGAGTTCACCGAAGTCTTCTTCGACAATGTGCGCGTCCCAAAGCAGAACCTGCTCGGCGAAGAGAACCGCGGGTGGTACCTGGCGACGACGACGCTCGATTTCGAGCGCTCGAACATCGCATCGACGACGCACCTCGTGCTCACCGTGAGCGACCTGGCAGAGTGGGCACGCGAGCACACCGGAACGGCCGGCTGCGCGATGGGGCAGAACACGACGGTGCGTTACGAGATTGCGGACCGCTACGTCGAAGCGCAGATCGCGCGGCTAATGTCGTACCGCATCATCTCTATGCAACTCGCTGGACAGCTTCCGAATAAGGAATCGTCCGTGGCAAAACTCTACGCCTCAGAGCTGGAGCAGCGCATCGCGCTGACCGCGCTGAAGACCGTTGGAACGCATGGGCAGCTGCTGGAGCCAAGCGAAACGTTGCAAGTCGCTCGCATGTATCTGTACAGCGTTGCGATGACAATCGGCGGCGGGACGTCGGAGATCCAGCGCAACATAGTTGCCATGCGTGGGTTAGGAATGCCGCGGGGATAGCTTCATACGAAGTGTCGCTGCGGGTTAAAACCCACAGCTTCTGAACGGAGGAATAGTCATGCCGACACTGCTGTATGAGAAGCGCGACGGCATCGCGTACATCACGCTCAATCGCCCAGAGCGCCACAACGCGTGGGACGCCGAGACGATGTGCCGCCTGGCTGACGCTTGGAAGGACTTCGGCGAAGACGAGTCGCTGCGCGTCGCGATCGTGACCGGCGCGGGCGACAAGGCATTCAGCGTCGGCGCAGACCTAGAGCAGCTGATTCCGCTCTGGACGGACGCGCGCAAGCCACAGAACGAATGGGAAGAGCGCGCCGTCACGGACCGCAAGCTGACCGGACATACGCTCATGCGCGGCTTTCCGATGTACAAGCCGATCGTCGCGGCGGTGAACGGCTTTTGCCTGGCCGGTGGCGCCGAACTGCTGTGGGCCACCGACATTCGGATCGCGGCGGAGCACGCGACGATTGGACTGAGCGAAGCGAAGCGCGCGCTGGTACCGGCAGGAGGGTCGATGGTGCGGCTGCCGCGCCAGATCCCCTACTGCAAGGCGATGGAGATCCTGCTGACGGGAGACCGCATCCCAGCGGCGGACGCGCTGAACTTTGGGCTTGTGAACTACGTCATACCGGCGAACGAGGTCATGCCGATGGCAGAGAAGTTCGCCAAGACGCTTGCGGCGAACGGACCGATCGCGCTGCGCGCGATCAAGGAAGCCGTCGTGCGCACGTCGGGCATTCCGCTGAACGAGGCGTTCAAGATCGAGACGGAGTGTGCGGGCGCGGTGATGAAGTCGGACGACGCGAAGGAAGGGCCACGCGCGTTCATGGAGAAGCGCGAGCCGCAGTACACGGGACGTTGAAAGCGCTTCAGTTTCAGTACAGCCTGCCTAAGCTCGCACTGACGCGCATCGCTAGCTCGATCTCGGCATCGGGTTTTTTCGGCCCGTGGTCGCCGATGTCGCTGACGGACATTCCGGAGCCGAAGCTCCCGGCGGACGACTGGCTCGTGATGCGCACAGTGCTATGCGGTATCTGTGGCTCGGACGCGAAACAGGCGTTCCTCAAGGGTTCCCAAGACAATCCCGTCACAGCGCTAATCTCCTTCCCGCACGTGCTGGGGCACGAGATGGTGGGCGTCGTAGAGCAGGTGGGGCCGGGCGTACAAGAGCGCAAGGTAGGCGATCGCATTGTCGTCAACCCATGGCTGTCGTGCGGGCCACGCGGCATCGAGCCGGCGTGTGCCGCTTGCGAGCGCGGCGACTTCCAGCTCTGCGAGCGCTTCCGTGAAGGCAATATCTCGCCGTCGATCCACATCGGAAACTGCTCGGATGTTGCGGGCGGGTTCGCCCAGCGCGTTGCCGTCCACGAATCGTGCGCGTTCGTGATCCCGGACGGCATGTCGTGGGAGACGGCCGTGCTGGCGGACCCGTTCTCGGTGCAGCTCCACGCCGTGCTACAC
>JBKKBW010000198.1:0-7755 GCA_046713635.1 Dehalococcoidia bacterium | reverse complement strand
AGCTGCTGCGCGATGAGCTCGTGGGTCGGCCGCCACCCATTCTGATCGAGAACGACAAGGTCGAGCTGCAGTTCGGACAAAAGATTGGTCAAGTCCACCCGAGATCTGCCGGATAGTCCTAGAATCGGCCGAAATGCTGGTGCGGGGAGGGGGCGCTGCCCATAGTGGTAACTCATTGCCAAAAGAGCCAGGATTCTTCGCTGCTGTTCAGTTGCATCTCGCAGCCGATCGAGGACAAACGACTCAAGTCGCACAAAGTCGTCGCGGAAAGCGATCAATCCAAAATAGAACGGGAGCCAGTGTTCCTTGTCGCCGTGCTGAACAAGAGCTTCGAGATCGGCTGATCTCCCCGCACTGTATTCTCCGTACGCATTCTGGAACGCGTTTGCCTCGGCTGGAGATAGCCTCGCGGACAGGAAGATGTTACGATCGCCACTTTGTGGCGGCGAAGATCGTCGAGCTACGAAGAGCATCGTGCAGGGAATGTTCTCCGCTCGAACCTGCAGGTAAAGCTCGCGCAGCGCGTCAACGCCAAGTGTCGCACCGTCAACAATCAATAGCACAGGGCTAGAAGTTATTTGGTACAGTCGACGCAGCTTGTCGACGGTACCGGATGAGATGCGAACCAAGACCGCTGTTGGATATTCTAAGCGCAGATCCCACGCGACGCGCCTGGCTACAGTAGTCCCGCCCGCTCCCGGTTGGTGGTAGAGATTGATCTGCGTGTTTTGGCGTGCATCGAGGTCGGCGCGAACTTGACTTTCCAGCCCAGCCAGAACGTCACGCGGGACGTCAAGTCCAAGTCCGAGTTCAAACCAAGATATGTCCATTCCTCGATAGAAGTCGCGCCCCGTTCTACGCTCAGAGTCTTCTTCCTTCCCAACCCCGCTATGCAGGATGAATGCATCCTCCCCAATCCACGCGTCGTCGTCAGACGGTAGACCGACGAACCCCCCGCCGTTCTTCGGCAGCGCGGCATTCGGTTCTACCGGGGGTACCGCGGTGCCAAGGTCATTGAATAGGGACCAGAGGGATGCCGCGGACGTAATCTCGATCTCGGCTCCGTAGCTTTCTAGCCTTGGTGAGAGTCCGAGTGATTCTTCTACCAGGACATATCGTGCACGATCCCCGAGGGTGCCATCGAGCGCGTCCAAGATCGTCTCTCCCCAAGCGATTTCCCCAGTGAGAACAACCACGGTCACCCTCGCGCCTCCGGAGCCGGTGGCTAGCGTCTGGGACAACTCTTGCAGCTTGGGCGAGTAGGTCCTGCGCCAGTTTGGCCAGTCAAGGCCCGGTTGCGTCAGTGGACGATCTCGCAGCCCGCGTGCGGCAAACCAAATGCACGAACGTACCGAGTACGGGGCTGCCGTGGCATCTACGGTTAGATGAGGTACCGCCTTGCGCATCCTGAGTTCAGGCCCTACTTGGGCGTGGAATCCGTCATCGGCAGAATCCGGGTCCAGATCGAAGATAAGGGACCAATTGACGTGTGCAGCAGCCTCCATTGCGTCTTTCGGCAGACGGTCGGCTATTAGCACGAGTGCGTCCCCGTCGGATAGAGATCCGAGTGCCTTCTCCGCCTCGATCATGTCGGCTGCTCGCGTCGTCGAGATCGACTCGCTAGCGAGTTCCGCGACTCCGGCTTGGTCTTGAAGGCCCATGCGTTTAGAAAGTCCTTCCAACGCACTTGCAGCATATATCAGCCCCCGTTCTCGATCGGCCGTTGTCGCACGGTGCTTGGACGCAAAATTGAGGCCGCTCGCGACCGCCGCCAAAGACAGCGAATCGTGCAATATGTCTTCTTCAAAGCGGGTCTCCAGCGCTGCAGCGAACGAAGTTCGTACTTCTCGAAAAATGCTGGCTATCCCTTCGACGCGAACTCCAGCCTTGGGCGACGATCCATGTATCGAACGGCAAAGGTCGGTCCACTCCGAGAGCCGCGCGTATTCGGCGAGTCGAAGTAGCTGGCTGAGTTCGAGGTAGGCTTGATCAAACAAGAGAGGGCACTCGCCGCTCCACGTTGACAGGTCGATTACCCAATAGCTCGTCGGATCCGCAGGCAAACCGCGAGCGAGCACGTTCCCGCCATGAAGGTCCCCGTGCACCCATCCCAGCACCGGTGTGACGGTTGTGGAAGGAGGCCACCAGTCGTCGCGACGCAACCAAGCGAGCGGGTTGGGAAGTAATCGCTGTCCGATTCGTAGAACTCCAGCATCAGTTTGCTCGCGACTCTTCAAGAGGGCTGCGCCCACATCTGGAATTGTGGCGACGCGGTGGCCCAGCCAGTGCGAGAGCAGGTCTACTGGCCGACTTGGCGCCCCGTACCTCAGATCTTGATTGAGTTCAGTGATGAGGTCTTGCCATATCTGCCCAATGCGGGAGCCGAGTTCGTCCGCCCCCGAAAACGAATCAAGCGGAGCGTTGCGCCGAGTCGATCCACCAGCCAATTCGTACAAAAGGACGGTGCAATCTGCGACCTTAAGCGGCTTCTGTAGAAGGCGCACCAGATGCGCTTCGCGGAAGATCGCCGGCGCAGAATCGTACGCGCCCTGGTGACGCCGTTCCTCGCCCCGCGCCCCGGAACTTGCAAGGGAACCACTTACGGCCTTTACGATTACTCGGCGCAAGGATCGTTGGTCTGATGGATAGACTTCTGCGTGCCACACGCGTGCTGTCCCCCCGTTGAGTTCGCCCAATAAGCGAATGTGGGACCCATCTTCCAGTACAGCTTGGTTTAGCGATTCTTCGATCGACATAATCATCCTCGCCGCTACCTATCTGCTTTCTGGGGGGCGGCTCAATCCCGGAGGGCCATTGTACAGGTATTGACATTGACGCCCAAACTAAGCGGGCGGGCAACAAGGCTTGTCAAGTCCATATCTGCAAGGGGAACAATTGAGGCAGTACCGCTTCGCCGACCGAATGGTCAACCAGTTCGGTCGTTCGGTGCTGTCGGATCTTCAGTGCTGAATGGGTTGTCCACGCCCTAGGGAGCGCGAGGTTCGGCCCGGGGCGTGCCGATACAGCGCGACCACGCGAGAGCGATTTCGCTGGCCTCATGGCCGATCGAGTGCATCGTGCCAACCGACTTTCGCGTCGCGCCGCGCGGCGGTAGAGTGGGGAAATGAAGGCTGCTGTCTACTACGAGACGGGGTTGCCAAGCGTGTTCCGATACGAGGATGTGCCCGATCCGGTTTGCGCGCCAAACGGCGTGGTGATTGAGGTCCAAGCGGTAAGTATCGAAGGCGGAGACGTACTCAATCGAGCTGGCGGCGACATGCCGAACAAACCACACATTGTCGGATACCAGTGCGCGGGTGTCATTCGCGAAGTTGGTGAAGGTGTAACAGATCGAAGCGTCGGTCAGCGCGTCGTTGCCGCGCAGCCGCACGGATCGCATGCTGAGCGAGTTGCTGTTGGCGCGAACGCGACGTGGCCGGTGCCGGACGCGCTCGATATCAAGAGGGCGGCGTGCGTACCGATCCCGTTCGGCACGGCGGACGACTGCCTGTTCGAGTTCGGCGGTCTGAAGGCCGGCGAGACAGTCCTGATCCAGGCGGGCGCAGGCGGTGTCGGCTTGGCAGCGATACAGCTCGCGAAGCGCGCGGGCGCAACCGTCCTCGCGACGGCATCGAGCGACGAAAAGCTAGAGCGTCTGAAAGAGTTTGGCCTCGATCATGGGATCAACTACCGCACGACGAACTTCGCGGAAGAGGCGCGGCGGCTGACGGGCGGGCGTGGTGTTGACCTCGTCGTCGATTCGGTCGGCACCACAATCGATGGCAGTATCCAAGCGACGGGCTATCGAGGCCGGATCATACAGGTCGGGAACGCCGGCCGCGCCGAGGACCGGCGAGTCGACCTCAGCCCGCTCAGCGCGCTGAACCGGCGTTTCACCGGCGTCTTTCTCGGCATGGAACTCGCGATGCAGCCGAATCGGGCCTGGCCGATGATCGCGCGCCATCTCGATGACATCGCGAAGGGTGCGCTGAAGGTTGTTATCGACCGCACCTTCCCGCTGTCCGAAGCGGCCGCGGCGCACGAGTACCTCGAAGGCCGGCAGGCGTTCGGGCGGGTGCTGCTGATCCCCTAGGGTTGTTGGCGCTGCACCAGCTCGAGCTGCTGGAGCGTGTCCTCTGCAACGGCCGCGTGGAGCACTGAGAAGTGTGGGTTGGTGTCTAACGCCTGCGAGAGTAGGCTTGCTGCACTCAAGCTATCGCCCAACTTGTCGCGGATCATTCCTGCGTGGAATGCGTAGAGAGGGTCACGACTACCAAGCCGCATCGCTTCGTCGGAATAGCCGAGCGCTTCCTGATAACTACCAGTCTTGTAGAGCGTCCAGGCCAACGTGTCAGCTGCTTGGACACTTGGGCGACGATCGTACTCAGCGCGGGCCTGACGCAGCGCGTCGTCGAGGTGGAGGTCGTGGTCGGCGTAGTAGAGGGCCAGCTCCAGATCGCTGTTCACGCCGTTCGTGCGCAGGAGCTGGTCGATGACGCCGACGAGCTCGTACTGCTTGTTCGCTGCGGCATCGTCGCCATGCGTTCTGTACAGATCGCCAAGCGCAACAACGTACTCGAGAACAGGATAGCGATCGACAACCTGCCGGTAGAGAGCGATCGCGCCGGACGTATCGCCCTCAGCTGCCTTCACTTTCGCGAGGGCGGCAGACCCGTGGACGTAGCCCGGGAACGCCGCCAACGATGCGTCGTACTGCGTCTGCGCGCTGTCGGGATCGCCGTAGTTGTAGTACAGGTTGCCGAGCTGGAGGTGCGCCCACGCTAGGCTCTCACCCCTTGAGCCTCCGGAATCGATGGCCAATTGCATGGCCTCACGGGCGCCATCGATATCGCCGTACAGCTCCCGCGCGTGAGACGTGCGAGCATAAGCGCTGAGGTCAGGCTTAAGATCGAGCATACGCTGGTAGGCGTCTACCGCTTCGTCGTACCGGCCAAGCTCGATCAGTGCATCACCAATGACACCGTAGGTGCTCGCACTCGACTGATCTAGGTCGATCGCTTTGTTGGCGAGCGCGAGGCCGCCTTCGAAGTCGTGCCGGGCGAGAGCGACGAGCGCGAGGCCGCGCAAACCGTCGGGGTTATTCGGATCTAGGGAGAGCGATTTGCCGATCGCTTCTTCTGCTTTGCTGTAGTACGCAGGATCGCCCGTTTCACGTGCCTTCTGCAGATCAGCCAGGCCAAGTTGGGCAAGCGCTTCGGCGTCGTCTGGCCTGCGTTGTAACTTTATCTGAAGCGACTCGATGTACGCGTCTGTCGTGGAGTCGTACAGTGTGCCGGTTGATTGCGCGTTCTCCCGCGGGGAAATGGACTTACCTGGGCGAAGTGTCGCCGCCAGAGCCGCGACTGCGCCAACAACGAGCACCAGCGAGGCCAGTAACAACAAACGGTGAACGACGCTCATATGGTTGTCTCTTTTCGTTCGGTTGGACGGGAGGGACATTTCGCCCCTCCCGTCTCCGAATGACTGGTTACCAGATACGACGCCGCTTGATGACGCTTGGTGCTACAAGGCCGAGGCCCAGCAGCAAACCCGCGCCACCGAGGCCGAGCGCGACAGCCGACGCTCCAGAGATGGCCTGCGTCGGATGGTGCGTGTGCTCGAATCCCTGGTGGGGAGTCTGCACGTACGGGAAGCTCGTTAGGAAAGCTCCGTTTGCAACATCATTCTCGTCCACGCCATCTCCCAAGTCCGGGCAGACCGCGTTGGGCTGGAAATTGGTGTCGACGAATATGGCGTAGGTGACGCCACACACGGCACGAAGCTCGATGTCGGTTACGTCGTCGGCGAGACGGCGGCCATTGGGGAAGCCCGCACTGTCTCCACCTAGGACGCCGAAGCGGTTCTCCGTTGCCGCTGGCGGGACCGCGACATTAAGCCGCAATTGCTCAGACGGACGGACGACGTTTGGCCTGTTCAGTCCGGGAATGCCCGTCAGGAACACCGCGACCAGGTCCTGCCGGTTGGTCGTCGGCGCACCGACGTTGTAGAGCAGATTGAGGTCCGCTGCGAGCTCCGGGTCGGTGACAAAGCTCAGGAACTGCGCATCATCTCGCGGGTCAGAAGCGTTGAACCTGTCCTTCTTGGCCAGGGGGATGACGACTTCGTTGACGAGTGGACTACCCAGGCGCGATACCTGCACTCTGCTGCCGACTGCCTTTGGTTCGCCGCCGTCAGTGCGCAGGATCGTGGACTTGGGCTTCTGCGTTGTCGACCAAACGCCGATGACGCAGTCCATGTCGGTAGGATCACTCGCGGTGCAGTTCGATGACGCGACGTTGGCCATCGGGACCTGCAGTGCAATGGTCTGAGTATTGAATCCGCCAACTCCATCCACGCCGCCGCCGGTGTTGCCCGGTAGCTCGCGAATCGTTGCGAGATCGAAGATTGCGCCGAGGTCTACGAAGAATGGGTCGTCGCGCTGCCCGGCGAATACCTGGCTACCAGTCCCAAGCTGCCTCACAGCCGTCCCGGCGAGCGATGCATAGTCGGGTGTGCTGGTGGGGCCGACATTCACCGGCGGAACCGGCAGGTCCCTAGCCAGGACTGTTGACTGCCGGCCAACCGTTCGAATTACGTCGTAGTACTGTCGAACGTTGAAATCCGGGTCATCGAGCGATGTAATCGCCCCCGTGGCGTACAGGAACGTATTCGGGTTCTGCACTTCGGTGCGGAATCGGAACTCGTACGTGACGTCGGGGCGGGCGTCACCGTTGTTGTCAACCTTGATGTCGTAGATGTACTGGGGGTAGTCACCGAACTTGAAGAAGTTCGGCCCACCGGCCGGCTCCTCCAGCGGCACCCAGTTAGAGACGAACGTGACCGTGCTGGGACTGTCCGGGCTTACGAACGCGTACAGGTCGGTGTTGTCCGCAAGCGGGTCGGCCCCAATCTGTGGCGCCTCGCGGTGACTTGACGCCTCGCCCGGTCCGGCCGAGTCGGAGACCGCGAGCGACATAGCAGCACCGGTAACAACTAGCCCGAGTGCAGCTACCAATAGTAATTTCCGTAGCATTAGCTACTCCTCCTTCATTCGTATAGATCAGCCGCCGGCGTGGCTGTGCTTCAGCTCGAAGCATTCGACGGTTCATTCGCTCGTCGAGGTGTTACGGATCAGTTGGGGGAGGTGGGCGGGACTCGCCGGGTGGCTCCGTGCCTAGCGGCTGGCAGCGGCGAGCGCGGCGAGTTCATCGCTGCTGAGCTCCAGGTTGCCCGCTGGGAGGAGATCGGCAAGCTGTTCGACGCTGTTGGCTCCGATGATCGGTGCGGTAATTGCTGGCTGCGCCAGTAACCAGGCGAGGGCGATTGAACCTATCGATGCGCCGCGGCTGGCCGCGAGGGCATCAAGCGACTCGACGACGCCGAAGCCCCGGTCATTCATGTAACCCTTCATTCGACCGGCACGCAGGCTCTTCGGAAGAGGCTGGCCCCTGCGGTACTTGCCTGTGAGGAAGCCGCCCGCCAGGGGACTGTACGGGACCACGGCCACGTTCTCGCGCTCGCAGAACGACTGGAGCGCGCCTTCGTACTCTCGGCGATGGACGAGATTGTAGTGTGGCTGCAGTGAGACGAAGTTGGGTAGGCTCTCTGCGGTCGCTGCGCGCAGCGCGTCCTCGAGTTGGAGCGTCGTGTAGTTGGACGCGCCGATGTATCGAAGCTTGCCGGATCGGATCAAGTCATCGAATGCGCGCAGCGTTTCGTCAATGGGTGTGTCTTCATCCGGCCAGTGGCATTGAT
>JBKKBW010000197.1:0-2566 GCA_046713635.1 Dehalococcoidia bacterium | reverse complement strand
GGCCCGGCTATGTGCGACAGCGAGCCCCCGGCCTATCCCTGCAGTCCCATCCCCGTACAGGTCAACGGCCTAACAGGTGGAGTCGCGGACATCGCCGTGGGCGGTAGGACCGCCTGCGTGCTTACTGAGGCTGGCGGTGTCAAGTGTTGGGGGGCGAACAACACAGGACAACTGGGTCTCGGACAGTACACCGGGCCGGAGCTGTGCGGCAAGATACCGTGCAGCACCACCCCGCTCGACGTGCCTGGCCTCGAAAGCGGGGTCATACAGATTGCTACCGGGGTATTCCACACATGCGCGATTACCACCGGTGGCGGTGTGAAGTGCTGGGGCGATAACTTGTACGGGCAGATCGGCGATGGCCAGGCCTGCGACTCCTTGACCTGCCCGTCGCCGGTCGATGTGCCCGGGCTCGGCAACGGCGTGGTCGCGATCTCGGCGGGTGGCGTGCATACGTGCGCGCTCACGAGCAAGGGCGGCGTGAGTTGCTGGGGCCTGAACGACGGCGGGCAGCTCGGATCCGGGACGCAATTTGGGCCAGACCGGTGCGGCGTGGGCGCCTGCAGCTTCACGCCTGTTGATGTGGCAGGCCTTAGTAGCGGGGTGACGGCGATCGTGGCTGGGACCGCCCACACTTGCGCGCTGAAGGACTCGGGTGAGGTGATGTGCTGGGGGTCCAACGACGGCGGCCAGCTGGGTCAGGGCACGGAGATCGGACCGGAGAATTGTAGCGTCCTGTCCGTCGCGGGGGGCTACGGTTGCAGCACAGTGCCATTGGAGGTGCTGGGGCTTAAGGGCAGCGATCCGGCGCCGACGCCTACTCCAACCTCGCCGCCCCAGATGACTCCGACGCCCCTACCCACCTGTCCCGCGAACCTGGCCGGCGCCTCTGTGCCGTGCTCTACGCCGACGCGCACACCGCCGCCCGGCGTGACCCCGACGCGGACGCCGACTCCGTTCCAGGGACTGCCCGGCGACGCGAACAACGACCGCCGCCTCGATAGCATAGACGCTGCGCTTATCCTGCAGTACGTCGCGGGCTTTCCGATCTCCATCGGAAACGGCGACGTGAACAGCGATAACATCGCGAACGCCATCGACGCGCAGCTCATCTTGCAGTTCATCGCGGGACTGATCCCTACCTTACCGCTGAGCAGCTAACGGCGCATCGATGACATTCTGAACGCGCTGAAGCAGTACTACCACGATTGCGGTTAGCACTTCAGCTAGTCAGCCGGTCAGCTTGTCAGCCCTCAGCCATCAGCTAGTTGGCAGCAATGTGCAGGCTATGCCGTCGCGACGGTGCACAGGGCGAGCACGCTCTCACTCCCGGTCCTTGCTGCTGGATTGCGAAGGCAGTTGCGCTATCTTTCAGAGACATGCGGAAGCGCAGGGCTCCACACCGAGGGGCGCGGCTCTTCGCCATCGCGTTCGTCATCGCCGGTGGCGTGCTGGCGGCGTGTGGTGATGGCGGCGGCCGATCGACCGATCCAAGCGCTACGTCTTCGCCGTCTGAAGTGCAGCGAGCGGATGGACCGGCTGCGGACCTGTCGGAGGAGCTTATGGGCGGTCAGGGGCCGTTCGTCGCGGCGGCGGAGCCGGGGCCGTCGCTTGCAGCCGCAGGGTTCGTCGAGCATGAGTACGTCGCATCCGGAACGGCGACGACGTACACGGCGGCGGGCACGATGCCGCCGGACGGGCGCATTTCACTCAGCGAAGGCGTCCCCGGCGAATATCGCACGCGTGTGCTCGTGCGGCGGCCGGCTTCCTCGGAGCGCTTCAACGGCACGGTGGTCGTCGAGTGGTTCAACGTGACGGGAGGCCTGGACGCCGGGGCCGACTATGTCCAGATGGCCGACGAGATCCTGCGCGGCGGCTATGCGTGGGTGGGCGTCTCGGCGCAGCAGATCGGTGTCGAAGGCGGACCAGTGGTAGTCGAAGTCCCCGGTGTGAGCGATCTTCCCGGCAAGGGGTTGAAAGCCATCGACCCCACGCGCTACGGGACGCTCGCGCATCCAGGCGACGGCTTCTCCTACGACATCTACACGCAGGTCGCGCGTGCGCTCCGAGCGCCGAACGGGTCCGGCGCTCTCGGCGACTTGACAGCCGGGCGTGTCGTAGCAACTGGCGAATCGCAAGGGGCGTTCATGCTGACCACGTACATCAATGGCGTCCAGCCGATCACTGGAGCGTTCGATGGGTTCCTGGTGCATAGCCGCGCAGGCGGTACACCACCGCTCGGTGCACCTGGCGTGGCCATGGACGTCGCGGCAGCAATCATCGGACCGCAGGCCATCATACGCACAGACACGGGCGCGCCGGTCATCATTGTGGAGACGGAGGGCGACCTGACTTCGGTGATTGGCTATTACCCGTCGCGCCAGGAAGACAGCGAGCGCATCCGATTGTGGGAGGTGGCCGGCACTGCGCACGCCGACACGACGCTGGTCGGCGACATTGCCAACTCGCTTGACTGCGGCGCGGCGATCAACGATGGACCCCAGCACTTCATCGTTAAGACCGCCTTACGGGCGCTCGATACGTGGGTACGGACGGGGCAGGGGCC
>JBKKBW010000196.1:0-2385 GCA_046713635.1 Dehalococcoidia bacterium | reverse complement strand
AGCGCAGACTTCGCAAGCGCTACGTCTTCGACAGCGTTCGTAACGAGCACAACGCGCGCTGATAGGCGACTTGCCGTCTCGCTCGCAGCGCCAGCGGGTGCTTCCAACAGCAGCATCCCGGATTCCCCAACGTCGCGCGCGAGGACAAGCGCATCCTGCTCGGTGGCGGCTGACGGCGATCCACTACAGCCCGGCACAGCAGATAACTGGCGAGCGTCATCCTCGGCGACGGGATCGACGCCATCGGGTGACTGCAACCGCCCAAAACGAACGCTTTTGCCTTGCTCAGCTAGGAGCGCGCCCAGCCCAGCGGCAACGGCGCTCCGGCCGGCGTTGCGGTGCTGTGACGCGACGATGACAGTTGGCATCGGCGCCAGTATAGCGAGGGCTCTCACTACCGGCCACGGCGCCTTGCTCCGATTCTGAAGCCCCCGATAAAATGGCTTCATGCCGAGGTAGCTCAGCCGGTAGAGCACTGCACTGAAAATGCAGGTGTCGGCAGTTCGAGTCTGCCCCTCGGCACCACTCAGCCCCTCCCTTCCTACCTCAATCTACCAGCGATTTCGCAAGCCGTAACGCGCGGTCGTCAAGGCTTGTTATGGGCATAGTCGACAGATTTCACAGCCCCGTCCGAGTCTTTTGGTGAACTAATGCGAGAGCTCTTTGAAGACGCCATGTTGGTCTACCGGCAGGAGGCCGACAATCTGCTCACGATCGTGACCGTGACGGCGGTCATCTCCCTAATCCTGCTCATCGCCTCGGCTATGAGCTTGACGCTGTCCCTGGCCGCTATTCCGCTGTTCATCGTTCTGTATCTAGTGACCTTCTCGTTATGTCTCCAATGGGCCGGCTTCATGTCGACGAGCAGAACGGCCGGGCGCGGCGACAAGCCGTGGCTTGACCTGCTCGCGCGGGCGCCTTCGATCCTGTACGCGGCGGGCCCAGGCTGCCTGCTGGCCCTGCTGGTGGCGAGCAGCGCGGCCGTCGCCGGCGATGCGGGCTTCTGGTACTTGTCTATAGCGGTCGGGGTTCTCGGGCTGTTTGCCGGTGTGCAGTGGTTCGCGAAGCACGCATACGACGGAGCGATCGTTATCGTCTTCGACGCTGGCGCGCGTGACGCGATCGACGCCGGCGCTCGTTTGGCTGAAGACTGGCACGAATGGACAATGCGGCTGATTGGGCTGCTGTCACTGCCGCTGGTCGTCACGGGCGCCGTGTGCGTCTTGCTCGGGATGACGCTGGCGCCGCTAGCCGGCGCCGCCATCTTCGTGCTGGCGCTGGCGGTCTGGCTACCCTTCGCCGCGCTGATCCTAGCGAGCGCATGTCAGCGACTCATGGATGAGCAGGGCGCCTTGGAGCGGCTGGCCGCGGGCCCTGCACTCTCCTAGTTACACCAAATCCGTGTCTCCGGCCATGAAATGCGCGGGCTCTCTCGGGTCCTGGAAGAACGCGAACTCGCCATCGCGACCTTTTAGCGATCGGAGGTTGACCGTTTCGCTGCGCCTCGGCTCATCGAAGCCAAGCTTATCCAACGTGGGAGCGTACGGATGGTAGGCGAATCGCCAGCACTCCAACGACGTCTTGCCTTCCTGGCAGAGCTGTGACGCAGCATCTGCCAGGAGGGATTCGAGGACGTCGTGGCGATTCGGGCGGACGAGAACATCGGCTATGTGCCCGACATTCCGGCGCGCCGTCGTAATGACGTAGCCGAGCACGCGGCCCTCGTGCTCGGCCACCAGGATGCGATAGTTGCCGGAGCACCGATCCACGAACCGGTAGTTCAAGTGCTCCTTCGTTCGCGCGACCATCGCACGGTAGGGCCGCGATGCTTCCGCCCAGAAGTCATCGAAGCGTTGGTCAAACATCTCGATGGGGCGAAGCACCCAGCCAGCTTGTGTCTCTCGTGACGGCGGTGGCGCATCAAGCGGAAGGGCGACGACATCGATCTGCCGGCGGTTTCTGTGACCCGGCGTTAGGTTGATCCGCTGCCAGCTCGCTCGCAGGCTCAGCGTCACGTCGAAGCGTTCCGTCCACGCGGACGGCATGCGAACTTCCATAGCGGTCATCATGCCATGCCGTTGGAACTCTGGTAGCACCGCTCGGTCCAAGCCGTGCCGGCCCAGCAAAATGCGATCGTCCACCTTTACCTTCGGTACCCAGAGTGGACGGACGGCAATGATTCGCCCATCCAGTACCGCCACGATATGTGAGCGTACAGCGAGTTCATGGCTGCGGAGCTTCCAGCGCAGGTGGTCGATTGGCGGGACGCGAATCTCGATCTTCGGCCAGCCGCCGAAGGCTTTGTCGAGGCACTCGAGCATGCCTTCCTCGTCGCCTTCCTGGAAGTAGCGCACCTCGCAGCCCGGCGGCAACGGATACTGCTCC
>JBKKBW010000195.1:0-6211 GCA_046713635.1 Dehalococcoidia bacterium | reverse complement strand
CTTCGGCAGGCTCAGGGCAGGCTCTGTCCCCAAGGTAGAGGGGTCAATTTGTGGCGCAACATCAACGCTTTGCGCATCATTTGGGGGCGCAGAATGCGCACTTTTTGCGGCGTTTTCGGGGGCTTCAGATTCAGAATTGGATTTGTTTGGTAGAATCGGGTGTTTTGTCGACATTCGTTATGTCTCCTTCGCCTGCCCCTTCGCTTCGCACAGGGCTAGGCTCGAGGACAGGCCCCCAATCTGGGGCATCAATATGTCGTTGCTGTGCGGCGTGCGACACACCCGAGAACGTAGTTTGCTTGCAGCACCTCCTCTAGCCCTCATTAGAACGGGCGATCTAAGTTGGTGAGAATCATAGTGGGCGGCGGACAATATGTCAAGGGGTTTTAGCTAGTCAGCACTTCAGCTTGTCAGCGGCCGTCCCACCGGACGGCTTGGCAGAACCTGCGGTTCTGCGAGTGACGGAGAGTCACGCCCTTCGCTTCGCTCCCGCCAGAGGCGGGCCTTCGGCAGGGCAGGCTCCGGCGCGGAGTACGCAGAGGTGGGACGGAGCGAGCGCTCGCCCCTACCGAGCCGCCTGCGGCGACAGGGCGCATTGCTCCTTCGCTTCGCTCGAGGACAGGCATGCGCCCCTACATTGGCCCTGCCGGGTTAGGGGGCGAACGCGGTGCACAAGAAGGGCGGCCAGCCCACAAGCGCGGGACGAGCGCCACTCGCCCCTACATTGCCTGGCGTTTCCAGCCTTTGGTGACCATCTTGTACTTCCAGCCTTGTTCGGCGCAGTAGGCCTCGGCGCTTGTGCGCTTGATTTTCGTAGAGACCCAAAACATGAGTGGGAGTCCTTTGGTCTCGTGAAGCTGCTTGGTCCCGTTGTTGTACGTGACGAGGAAGTCTGGGTGGTAGTTGTGGGGAAAGCCGAGCAGGCGGTACGGGATCACGACGCCGTGCTCTTTGGTCCACTCGCGGACGGCAGGATCGTGATCGAGCTCGATCATGTAGTCGCGTTCTAGGTGAGAATCGTACTTCTCCGTGCCCAGCGGCGACTTACGCAGGCCGGAGAGCGTGCCCCGCTTGCTTTCCATTCCCCTCCGTGACGGGCGGCGCCGCCAGGATACTTCCGATCAGACGCGGGTTGTAGAAGTTGCCCTTCACCTGATCGAACAGGTGCCAAACAAGTTGGAGGAACTGAACGTTCTCGAGGTCGTGCAACTTCACGCCGCCGGTCAACCGGCGTGCGATGTGCTCGTGAATGACTCGCAGGATGATCTCCTGGCGAGTGTCAGCCTGTCCGTCGTACTCGATGAGAGCAGTGCGCGCCAGATCGCGGACGCGACGGATGAGCTTGGTTTTCAGTTCATCGATCTCCAGCGGTGCATCGACTGCAAGGAGCGCGGGATCGATAGCTGGTATCTCGCTGTTGTCGAGCGTGTCGTGGCCAGAGTCTAGGTTGCGAGAGAGGATCTGCAAGATCGACTGGTTGATCGTCTGCTTTCGGAAGTCGTATTCGCAGTCGTCGAGGTATGCCCGCCAGTCGGTGATCGGCTCCAACACCTCGGGAGGATCGGGTACTGGCGGCAAATCAGACAAATCGAACGCCTCAGCGGCAGGCGTAGGAGGCAGGTCGTCCATCGACAGCTGCTCCTTGGGGGCGGGGATCTTCGCCGTATCGATTACGTCGCCCGGGTTTAGCGGGGCGCTGTACCGATCCGCTTCGATCATTTCCCAGAGCCAGTCGTGTTTGAAGATGGGGTGGTCGATGACGTGGCACTGCTCCCAGTCCTTGCCGAGCGCGTTGACGCGCCTGAGGCCGCGGCCGATGATCTGCGGACCGTAGACCGAGAACTTGGTATCGCCCATCTGCGTGTAGCTGAACTTGCGGAAGAGGAGGATGGCCGAGATGTTTTTCACGTCCCAGCCTTCGCGCAGCATCATGACGGAAACGATCGCGTCGTACTTGCAGTTGCGGACATCCTTGTTGATGTCAATCGCCTCTTGTCTGGCTTCCTCCTCGGACTCGTTGTGGATGAGAAGGACATTGACGCGGTCGCCGTCGAGTTCCTGCTCCTCCAGCGTGCGAGCGATTGTTTTCGCATCTTCGATGTTCAAGGCGACAACAAGCAACAGAGGCTTGTACGTTGGTTTGCCGTCCTCCGCTATCGGGACCGTAAGACGTTGGTGGCGGAGGCACTCCATCGCAATGCCAATCTGTTGCGCCATCGGCTCAGGGCTCATGGTGTAGCGAACGGCGGGAATCTTCTTCTTGTCGATCTCCTCCCAGGGGACTTCTTCTGCGCTGATTTCCTGCTTCGTGTCCCAGTCGTAGTAGGTGAACTTCACCTTCTCGATCTCCGGCTCGAACACGACAACTCGCTTTACGACATGATCGTGCATGGCCTGGCGGATGCCGTAGACGTAGATCATGTCGCTGTCGGGATGGAGGCCATCGAGGCGATCGGGCGTGGCTGTCGTATCGAGGCGGAAGACGCGCTTGGGCTTCAGGTCGTTGATCAGCTCGTTGTACTTGTCGGCGCGCGTGTTGTGCGCCTCATCGTTGTAGATGCACAGGCGGTCGCAGTTCTCGGCGATGACACGCCAGTTGTCCTTCCCCTCGTAAAGCTGATGGACGTTGCCAATGATGACGTTAGCCGCGCGAATGCCGGCCGGGTTCTCGCCGGCGCGCAGGATGTGCGTCGTCAGACGACCGGGAACGTCCGCGTCCTGCCCGATGAACATCGGAAATGTGCCAAAGACGTAGTCAGCGCCGTTGATGTCGAACGCGTCGTGAAGCCGCTCGCGCACAATGGTGTTGGGCACGAGAATGAGGTGCTGCATGATGCCGTGTACCTGCATCATGTAGGCAACCGCGCCGCCGATGATGACCGTCTTACCCGCCCCTGTTGTCACGTTCGTGAGCACGTCTTTCATTCCGAGCACCTCGTGCGCGTAAATGCAGCGGCGGATAGCCTCGCGCTGGTGCTTCCATAGCGGCGGGGTGAAGTCCGGCGAGAACAGGTTGCGAAGGAACTCGCTCCCGCGTTCGGGAATGTCGGCGTAGCCAGCATCGCACCACTCACGGTACGGGGCTTCGTGTGGGGCGAAGGCGTACTGCACTACTCGACCTCGATATCCCGAGTCTGGATGGCCTCTGCGCCGAAGTTGTCCTGAACGCGGCAGGCGATTGTACGCGGGCCAGCCGCCTCGAACGTGTGCTCAGCAGTGAGAACAGCCTCGAACTTGCGCCCAGCGAGCTTAGCGTCCTTGCCCTTGAGCTCCTGCCTCCCGAGTACGTGCTTTGAATCGGCGGCGAAGTGCCCGCGCTGGTAATCGAAGTCCCACTGGCAGTTGACTAGGTAGCCGCCAGCATTGGTGCTGTCCGCGTCGCGCGCTTCAAAACGGTAGTGGCGGGCGGCGGCAAGAGTCGCGCCGACCTCAGCAACGACCGGCTCCTTGGTAAAGCGGAGGAGAAATTCGTTGTCGTCGGCGTCCGGATACTTCTGGCGGATGCGCTCGCGGAACTCCTCGCTGTCGATGAACAGAAAGTCAATGTCCAGATCATAGCCGCGCGGTTGGATGTTCTTTCGGACGAAGTCGGACAGCGTTTTCCGGTAAGCGTTCAGCTCCGGCGAGGATCGCCAACAAACGTAGCGGGCCGCGAAGCGAACGTTGGGCTGGAGACGGCGGATGACCGCCTCGAAGAACGCCTTGACATCTTCAGGGTCTGGCGCGACATCCGGGTCTGCCGGACCGACGCGGAGTGGCTCGCGCGCGGAGCGCCAGCCGCTGATGGGCAAATCGGACGTATCGGCGAGGGCCGCCAGACATTGCAAGATGAAACCCTCGAATCTCTCCTGATCGACAGCTTTGAAGCGATCCATGGGGTAGACGCCCACATAGTGGACACGAATGTCTGGGACAGCTGTATCGGCGCTTGGCAACTCAAGGCGAGCTTGAGAGTCATCCGCCCGAGTGTAGTTTGAAGTGACTCCGGAGAGCACTTCCCCGGCCTCAACAAGCCGATTCAAAGAAACGGAAACAGCGATACGTGATGAGTCACAACCGATCCATCTACGGGCGCGGTCAGGTTTGTACACAATAATTGGTCGATCTTGCTCGCTCCGCTCGGAGCGGGCTCCGCTTGCAGCTGCTAGGAAGCCACCTCCCCCACAGAAGAAATCAGCCACAACATCGCCGGGATCGCTCCATCCTTCGACGATGCGCTGTAGCAGATCAAGCGGTTTCTGCGTAGGATAGCCGATTCGTTCCACTTTCTCCGATGGCATCAGCGGTTGAACCATCCACCAGTCCTCAAGACTCTTAGCACTCTCCTCAAGATCATCGAGAAGCGCGACAGCCGCGTCCCAGGGAAGGAGGTCCCACCAGTCTTCCGGGTGCTTGCCCGCCTTGTTCGCGCGATATGTGTCGTACACTCCGCTTTCGCGAAACGCACGCGCCGTGTACTGGAGTCGTTCCAGGCTCTTGTCCGAGTATGCGATTCGGATGCTATCGATACGTGGTTTCCATGTAGCGCTCTTCGAGTACCAGAAGATGACATCATGCTTCTTAGCCAGCTGGTCTTTAGGCACGCCGCCACCTCGATAGCACCACACAATTTCGTTTCGGAATCCGCCAGTTGTCTGTCCGGAAGGCGTCTCACCGTAACCAAAGATCTTGTCCATCTCCGCCTTAATGTAGTGGCTGGCATGCCAGTCGCAATGAACGAAAATGGAACCAGTGTCCTTCAGCACGCGGCGCATCTCCCATAGACGCGCGTTGAGCCAGATAAGGTAGGTGTCCAGGCCACCTTCCCAGATGTCGCTGAAGGTGCGCACCTCGTTTGTGTCGCCCCAGATCACGTTGTACTCCGCTCCCGAGAAGAAGGGTGGGTCAATGTAAATGAGGTCGATCGATTTGCTCGGGAGCGTGCGGAGCACGTGGAGGTTGTCGCCGTGGTAAAGGCGGTTGGGCTGCAGGTCCGGGCTGCCAAACTGCACCCAGTCGCCGTTCAAGTTCGGCGCGAGGTCGGGCAACTTGATGAACGGAAAGACCACGTCGAATGCGCGGCCCTGGACGAAGCCGAGCGGCGGGCGCGTGGGGTCGGGAAGGTTGTTGAGCTTGGACCGAACGCGCGGCGCGACGCGGAAGAGCTTCTCCTGGTCCGGTAGCAGCTGCGCCTCGGAGTCCTGCTGGATGGCATCGAGATCGGCGTCGGCGGGCGGCGCAGCGGCGTCCGCTATCGGCGTGCCGAAGAGGTCGTCTCCTAGGCCGGTCTGCTTGGGTTCTGGCATTTGGTTTGGTGCTCTTGCGATCAGGCTGGTCGATTCTAGCACGGGAGACCGCGAAGGGCGCAGAGCCAAGGCGATTAGATACGACACACCTAGGAGGTTATTGCCGTGGTGAAACGCGATGTCAACGCAGAGCGTGATCGGCTGTACGTCTATGAAAGCGGAGGGGAGTTGGGGAGCGGTTTTAGTGTGCGCCCAACAGCGCTCGCAAGCCTTCTAGCCTTGCTTCGTAGACTGATTCAGTTTCAACAACCGAAACATAGACCATTGCATAAACCTGCTGCGTTTCGGGAGTGGCTACAGGGTCTTCGCCAAACTTGCCCTTCTTGAGAAAGGCGAACGCCCCACCTACTTCGCTGTCTGTGTACTCGAACGGCAATGGCTCATTGTCTACGAATTGCATTGCCTCCAACAGGATCGTTCTGAGTCCCTTCCTGACCACGGCATCCGGTATCGACAAGCTTGTGCCCTCCCTTCGGAATGCCCTAAGTCCCGTCTAGCCTTAGTTGCTTCTCTTGCGGGCTTTCGTCCCGGTGGCCTGTGCTAGTGCGCTGCCCGCAACGCTCTTTTGCTTCGCGGGCGTTTGCTTGCTCTTGAGTAGAGCAGCCGCCTTCGTGGCCACCTGTGGGCTCGTTGTCTTAGTGCGTCCCGATGTCCCTTTTCGTCCTGCCATTGCGGGGGCTCCTTTCAAAGGGAGGAAAGTGCGGTCGTCGTTGCTGAGGTTTCGTCCGTTGGTCTTGGGGAAGTCCTTACGGCCTGATAGCGAGATCGTAGCAAACAAGTGTTCTCATTGTCAAAGGACTTGGTAGGTTAGCAGTATCGACGTATCTCTGTCTCCGTGCTAAAGAAACGAAGAGAGCCGACTTCCGACCACAACTCACCACTAGTTCTCACCAGAGATGAACTTCTGGACTAGTGTTGTTGCGAAC
>JBKKBW010000194.1:0-4183 GCA_046713635.1 Dehalococcoidia bacterium | reverse complement strand
ACATAAAGTAGCGCGTCGCATCGGCATGCGAGAGCTGTCCGGCCCGCCGCGTTCGATCTGGCGAAGGAAGAGGGGGACAACGCTGCCACGGCTTCCCATCACGTTGTGCAGCCGGATCGCTGAAAATTTTGTGGCGCTCTCGCGGCCGAGTGCTACGACGAGCAACTCGCCGATGCGCTTCGTTGCGCCATAGACGCTGTCGAGTTCGGCGGCCTTGTTCGTCGAAACGATGATGACGCGCTCGGCGCCGATGGCGTCGGCCTCGAGGCAGATGTTCATCGTCCCGACGACGTTGACGTGAAACGCGGCTTCCGGGTGTTCTTCCATCACTGGGATGTTCTTGTAGGCGGCTGTGTGAAAGACGACCTGTGGCTTCGCCGAACGGAACGTGCGCTCCAAGCGCGCGCGGT
This sequence comes from Dehalococcoidia bacterium, assembly GCA_046713635.1. Lineage (GTDB taxonomy): Bacteria > Chloroflexota > Dehalococcoidia > DSTF01 > RBG-16-68-14 > JBBDXS01. Next base: position 3,773 of record JBKKBW010000194.1, on the reverse strand, counting down.
CGACGATGTCGGTAATCCAGATGCGCGCGTCGACGCCTTCGGCCTTCAGATCGCGCTGCATCTCGTAGAGGCCGCTTTCATTTGTGTCGAGTAGGTGGAGGACAGCCGGTCCGAACTGGAGCAGACTTCGTGCGAGTTCTTGGCCGAGGTAGCCGGCCGCGCCGGTGATCAGCACCTCGCGGCCACGTAAAACGGCCGCGCACCCTGCTGTGTCAATCTCTACGGGCGAGCGTGCTAGCAAGTCTTCGACCGTGATTTCGCGGAGGCTGGCGGCTCCTCCCGCGTGAACGATCTCAGGCACGCCCGGCACCGTGCGCACCGCGGCGCCGGTCTCCTGGCAGATACCGACAAAGTCCCGGATCGTCGCGCCGGTCGCGGATGGCATAGCTAGTGCAACGACATCAAGGTGTCGTGCTGCCGCTAATGCCGGGATGTCAAAACGCGTGCCAAGTACCGGCAGTCCGTGAATCCGCGTGCCTTGTTTCCGGCGGTCGTCATCGACGAAGCCCAGGGGCTTGTAGCCCCACTCGGGGTGCTCGAGAAACTCGCGCGCGAGCATCTGGCCCGTGGTACCGGCTCCGGCAACGAGGACATTCTGCACCGGCCCAGCCGGGCCGAAGAACGACATCTGGGTGCTGAGGCGCGGCCATAGTTTTGCCACGCCCATCGCGATGAGAATCAAGGGTGGCGCGGTTAGTGTGACGGTTAGTGGAATGTGGCGGGGGTTCAGGAATACGTCGACGCCCATCAGGAGGATAGACACCAGGCCAACCGCGAAGGCTAACGTGATTGCGTCGGCAAGGCCGGCGTACTGCCAAGCGATCCTGTAGATGCCGAAGAAGTAGTTGCCAACGATGTAGGCAAGGACAATCAGGATTACTACCTGACCGAAGAAGACCATGGTGACGCGTGGGATATCGCCATCGAACTTGAGGGCGAGGGCCGCAGCGTAGCTTGCGACGATGAGCAGGGCGTCCAACGCGAGAACGGGCAGAATTCGCGCCTTGCTGAGCAACCGGCGCAGCGCACTCGGCGGGGTCGCCGAGGCGGTTCCTGGCGTCACGGCTGTTTGCTCGCTCACCGCGCTCCCTTCCTGCTTAGCACCGTAGGCAATGTACGGACCAGGATGGTGAGGTCGCCGACGAAGGAATGCTCGTCTACGTACTCAAGATCGTAGTCCATCGTTTCTTCGTAGGTCAACAGTCCGCGGCCGTTCACTTGTGCCAACCCTGTCAAGCCTGGCTTCACGTTGTGGCGCCGGTGGAACTCCGGCTTGTACTGCCCGACTAGCTCCGGCACCTCTGGTCGCGGCCCGACGACCGACATGTCGCCCTGAAGTACGTTAAACAGGTTTGGCAGCTCGTCCAGGCTGCTCGAACGCAAGACGTGGCCGATGCGAGTGTACTGCTTGCCGCCGTACAGCGGATCGAAGACGTAAGAACCGAAGTCGCCAACGTCCGGTACGGGCGTTGAGCGTAGGTCCTCCTTTGGTGCGACACGCATGGTGCGGAACTTATAGATATCGAAAAGTTTGCCATCTTTGCCGATACGGGGCTGGCGGAAGAGGACCGGGCCTTGTGACTCGATGCGGACGATGACCGCGATGACAACCAACACAGGCGAGAAGATCGTCAGAGCAGTACCTGACACGAGAAGATCGAACGTTCGTTTCAGCACGGCTAGCGCCGGTTCGCCAAGACGATCTGATGCAATGCTTCGGACACGCGAGTCACGTTCGCGCTCGTCATGCGAGAGTAGAGGGGCAGCGAGATCAAACCACCGAAGACGCGCTCGGCTACAGGGAAGTCCCCTTCATGCAGGCCAAGGCGATCGCTGAAGTAGGGATGGTAGTGGATCGGTATGAAGTGCACCGATGTGCCCACGCCGCGCGCTCGCAACTCCTCGATCACCTCGTCTCGCCCGATCTTCAAGCGATCAGCATCGACGCGAATGGCGTAGAGGTGCCGGCAGTGGTCGACGTCGCTCCGCACTTCGGGCCGAATGATCTCCGGCAGGTCCGCCAATTGTTCGTCATACTGCCGTGCGAGCTCGACGCGCTGCGCCTGGAACCCCGGCAACCGCCGCATCTGGTGGATTCCGAGCGCCGCCTGGATATCCGTCATAACGTAATTGAAGCCTGGCGCGAGCACTTGATAAAACGCCGAGCCCTTGTCGGAGTAGCGGTCCCAGGCGTTCTTGCTCAGACCGTGCAAGCTGAGCAAGCGTACTCGCTCCGCTAGCTCGTCATCGTCTGTCGTTAGCATGCCGCCCTGGCCGGTGGTGATGGGCTTGATTGGGTAGAAGCTGAAGACAGCGCAGTCACCGATCGTACCGATTGGCTTGCCGCGATACGACGCTCCGAGGGCATGGGCGGCGTCCTCGATCACGCGCAGATTGTGGACCTTCGCGATGGAGAGGATCTCATCCATACGGCATGGCTGGCCTGCGTAGTGTACTGGGATGATAGCCTTGGTTCGAGGTGTGATCCGCTTCTCTATCTGCTGCGGGTCGATGTTGTAATCATCCTCACGAATGTCGGCGAGCACTGGTGTCGCGCCGGTATGGATGATCATGCTAACCGTCGCCGCGAACGTGAGCGGAGTTGTAATCACCTCATCGCCCGGGCCGATGCCGGATGCCAGCAGCGCTAGGTGCAGACCCGCGGTACACGAAGAAAGCGCCACGGCGTGCTTGGAGTCTGTTGCTTCGCGGAACGCTGCTTCGAATGTGCGCGTCTTTGGGCCGTTCGTGAGCCAGCCGGACCGCAGCGTGTCCGCGACTTCATCGATCTCCTCCTGGCCGATCTCAGGCAACGAAAACGGCAGGAACGGCTCGGCGGGAGCCTCGACCTCAGCGGGTTTTGCCTCAGGCATCTACGGGTTCCTTGGTGACACTGGCCAGCAGGTGCGTGTGTAGGAACGTGAGCTGCTCGAAGGGCCGGCAGAGCGCATCGCGCCCGCGGAGCATTCGAACGAGCGGCGGCGCTAGTGTCACGCGATCGATATCAACGTGGTGCGGCTCGAAGATGTGGACCAGTTCGCTAGGTAAGACTGGAAGTACGTGGGAGTTGAACGGATTCGTCCAGAAGTCATAGACAAACACCATGCCGCCAGGGCGAAGCACTCGGAGGGCTTCCTGCGCTGCGTGTCGCCGTACTTCGACGTCGATCATCGATGAAAGGGCGGTGAAGATGAATACGAGGTCGAACGCCGCATCTCGGTATGGCAGCAGGGCCCCGTCAGCAACAGCAACGCTCGCACCGACGGCGTTGCGTGCGCGGCGCAGCCGCCGGAAATCTGGATCGATGCCGCTTAGTTGCATTGCCGCTGCGCCGTAGCCTACAAGGCTCCGCATGAGCGACCCGCTGCCACAACCCACTTCGAGTATGCGGCGTCCAGCCAGCGCTTCGATGTTGTGCTCTCGTAGGGCCCGCAGTAAGACTGTGTCGCGCGTTCGATGTAGATACCGCTCAGCCCTGGGCAGGTGATCGTACAGGGCGATTGGCACAGCTTCACCTGATGTAGCACGCAGCCCAGTGGCTTCAACCGCGTTCACGGCGCCTCCACCTCTCGGGGCACGGCCACCTGTTGACCGACGCTGCGCCGCAAGAGTCCGCCCAGGAAGCCGGTGCCGTACGCGAGATGCATGGAGACGAAAGCGGGTGGCAGCCGAAGTAGATGCCCCCAACCATTGTTGCGCGCCAAGAGGACGGACGCACCGAACAGGATGGCCAAGTACGACCCTCCGATCAGGGCGAGCGGGAGGACGAAGAC
>JBKKBW010000193.1:0-5844 GCA_046713635.1 Dehalococcoidia bacterium | reverse complement strand
CTGCTGCTCGTCGTCGTCCCGTTCCCGAGCTGGCCGTAGGGGTTCCAGCCCCAGCACTTCACACCACCGCCCGTGGTGAGCGCGCAGGTGTGATATACCCCAGCGGAGATGGCGGCGACGCCGCTCGCCAGGCCCGTCACATCGACAGGCGTCGAGTGGCAAAATCCTCCGCAGGCTGGGCCAGTCGTCGTGCCGTTCCCGAGCTGGCCGTAGGTATTCTCGCCCCAGCACTTCAAACCGCCGCCCGTGGTGAGCGCGCAGGTGAGACCTCCCCCTGCCGAGACAGCGGCGACGCCGCTGGTCAGGCCCGTCACATCGACGGCCGTGAGGCTGTTCGTTGTCGTGCCGTTCCCGAGCTCGCCTTTGGAATTGTTGCCCCAGCACTTCACGCCGCCACCCGCGGTGAGCGCGCAGGTGTGCCCTTCTCCCGCCGAAGCGGCGGCGACGCCGCTGGTCAGGCCCGTCACATCGACGGCCGTGAGGCTGCCCGTCGTCGTGCCGTTCCCGAGCTGGCCTTGGCCGTTGTTGCCCCAGCACTTCGCGCCGCCACCCGTGCTAAGCGCGCAGGTGTGACCTCCCCCTGCCGAGACGGCGGCGACGCCTATCTTCGGGTTCGCTGAGGCATGCTCCGTTCGCGGCCACAACAGCCCGGCTACCGCGATGCCAATCAGCCCTAGCGTAATCAGTGCTAGCAGCTGTCCTGGCAAGCGTTGGAGGCTTCTTGCTTCCACCATCCCCGCTAGTATACACCCGCTGTCAATGCGGCATGTGGCCACCGTGCCCCCTCCGAAGGCGAAACGCCCCCGCGCCCGCCTGCCAATGTCGTCGGCGGTCCGGCGTCAGTGCGCTGGTCGCCGTCGTAGGGAGGTCGGCACTTGTCCATCTCAGGCGGAGACCTCCCGCAGCGCCGCTATTAACGCCAAGCGCATCGGCTGACCATCCATCACACAGGCTCGTGTCACCGCATGGCTCGACGCGTAAAGGCGCGCAGCCGTCAGCCGCCACCATCCGGTATCGAAACCGCTCGATCCGGCCGCTGCGCCCGTTCAGCAGCGAACAACAACAGCGTCCGCCAGCACCTGTCCGCCGCTGGAATCCCCCGCTAAGAAGATACGGCTGCCGCTTATCGATTGCCGCTGATAGAAGCTCACCGTCGATCCGGCGCCAGCTATCACCGCTATCGATCCGGTGCCCGGTCCGGTGCAGGCAAAGTGGACGTTTGCCAGCGACCCTTCGTAGACCTGCGCGGCTGACGTCGTTGTGCATCCGACGATATAGCGACCGAGTGCCGATCCGACGGGCGCTGTTGACTGTTCGAGCCCTAGGCCCGCACAGCGCGGCCATCGATTCTCCGCCAAGCCGCTTTGATCGACCAGCCGAATCGTCCCCGAGTATTGAAGCACTGCTTGATATCCCTGATAGCCGCCGGGCGGCCCGGCATCGGTACGGATGTTGACGCTAAAGCTCCCCGATGACGAAACCGCGCATTGGCGATGCAGCGCCCCAAGTCCGCAAGACAGTTGCTGTTGCGCCTTGTCCTTGTACACCTGCAGCGCCATGCTCGGCCCGCGCGGATCACCGCGAGGCGTGGGTGTTGGCGTGACGGTTGGGCGCGCCGTTGGCGTGGCTGTGGGTAGAGAGGTGGAGCAGACGATCTGAATGCTCTCATCCGCTGGTTCATAAACCGATGCCCCATTGGTGCCAACGAGAGCGGTCTCGCTATTTCGGTGCAGGAGCGTGATCTGGCCGCTGTCCGTGCAGTTGAACTCGACAATCACCAGCACTCCCACGTATGTAGAACCCGTTACGGCGACGCCAACCGCACAACCAAGCGCCGTGTGCCCCAGAGAGTAGTTCACCCCCTGGAAGACGCAGTGCGGCCACACCCAGTGGTGAGTGTGAGTTGCGACGACTCCGGAGGAGCTGAAGGCCAGGTCCATACCGAGGTATGGACGCGTCCCGAAGGGCAGCCTGTCCAAGTAAATCTTTAGCGTGAAACGTGTGCCGCGACCGGCCACGCACGAAGCCTGGCCACCCGTCCTGCTAGTGCAATCGTCCTGGCCGTTGTTATCGGCGTCTACGCCAAGTGAGTAGTTGTGTCCTGAGAGAGGCGTAGGCGTAGGAACTGGTCCCGGCGGCGTGTTCGTTGGATAGTCGGTGTCACACGGATCGCCGCGGCCGTCTGCGTCGCTATCGGCCTGGTCAGGATTGCTGTTGTACTTGCAGTTATCGAACTGGTCCAGAACGCCATCAAGGTCGTAGTCGCAGCCCCTATCGGCGCCATCAACGTACAGGTCGAGATCGTTGTCGAGACCATCGGAGCATACTGCTGGATACCAAGAGGATTCAGGCTGGCTGGCGAAATTCCACGGATTGCTACCGGCGGTATACTCGTCCCAGTCGAAAAATCCATCCCCATCGTCATCGTTGTCGCAGATGTTGCCCCGCCCATCACCATCTAAGTCAGCCTGGTCCGGATTACCCTCAAGGCAATTGTCTGCGTCGTCATTGATGCCGTCTTGATCCAGGTCACAAGAAGCCTCGGCTGCATCGATGAGCCCGTCCTTGTCATCATCCAGGCCGTTCGTGCAAGAACCAGGATGAATTCTGGCGCGCTCGGGTGTGGACGCGTGATCGCGAGCATTTGACCCGTAGCGCGCCTCATCGCTGTCGTCGAAGAAATCGTTGTCGTCATCGATGTCGCATATATCTCCCGAGCCGTCGTTGTCATAGTCAGCCTGCGGAGGGTTTGCCTCCAGCCAACAGTTGTCCCCACTATCAGGTACGCCATCGCTGTCAGCGTCGCAGTTTGGATCAGCCTTGTCGACCAACCCGTCCAGGTCGTTGTCGATTGAGTCCGTACAGGCTTGATAGATAGTGGCCTCTGGCTTACTCGCGGCGTTGTGCGGGTCCGAACCGTGGTCATTCTCGATCGGATCGCTGAAGCCGTCTCCGTCAGAGTCGGGAGGTCCGCCAGCCGAATTGCCAAACGCGCCAACGGCAGTCCCGTTAGCAGCGCCGGACCGTCCAGTCTCCGCCCACACGGCCGCAGCAGCGATAGCGGCGAGCGCGACGATGAGAACGAGAAGTGTCGCCGTGTTGAGGCGCCAGCTGGCCATCCTTGCCTCCTGGCTAAGCGTCTGACAGACCCACCCAGTATATGTCAACTGGCAACAGGTAGACCAAGCCAGTGCCACGAAACGCTTGGAGCTATTTCCACCCCCTCGTACGATCGCACCACCATAGTCAGCATCTTTCGCGGTCGCAGCGTCATCGCCTTACACGGTACCGGTAATCAATCTCCCGATGTCGATCCAAAAGGATACGAATTTCTCGCTCAACGTCACGTACTCGACGCCGCTCCGTCGCCCCTGTTACCCTCCCATCGATGGCTGATGCGCTCTCCCTCTACCTCCACATCCCGTTCTGCACCGCGAAGTGCGGCTACTGCGACTTCAACTCGTACGCCGGGCAGGAGCACCTGATGCCCAGCTACACGCAGACGCTCCTGCGCGAGGCGAAGCTCTGGCGCAAGGCGGCAAAAGGCCGCCCCATCGCCACCGTCTTCCTCGGCGGCGGCACGCCCAGTCTGCTGCCGCTCGACGGGGTGAACGAGCTGTTCGGCGGCCTGCGCGAGGTCTTCGCGTTCACATCGGACGCCGAAGTCACGCTGGAGGCGAACCCCGGCTCACTCGACGAAGCCTACCTGCGCGGCCTGCTCGACGCCGGTATCAACCGCCTCAGCATCGGCGTGCAGAGCCTCCACGACGACGAGCTACGCGCGCTCGACCGCCTCCACTCCGCCGACGATGCGCGTGCAGCCTATCGAGCGGCCCGCGTGGCTGGCTATGCGAACGTCAACCTCGACCTGATCTTCGGACTCTCCGAGCAGCCAATCGAACGCTGGCAGTCGACCTTAGAAGAAGCGCTCGACATGCGCCCGGAGCATCTGTCGTTGTATGCGCTGACGGTCGAAGAGGGCACGCCGCTCGCGAACGCCGTCGCGCGCGGCCGCACGCCCGCCCCCGACCCGGACAATCAGGCGGACCAGTACGAGTGGACGCAGCAGCGCCTCGCAAAGGCCGGCTACGAGCAGTACGAGATCTCGAACTGGTCGCTGCCAGGCTATCGCTGCAAACACAACCTGACCTACTGGGACTGCCGCGAGTACCTCGGCCTGGGCGCGGGCGCGCACTCGTACCTGAACGGCGTCCGCTTCTCCACGGCGAAGCTGCCCGAGGCGTACGTCAAGCTTGTCGACGAGTCGTGGTCGCGCGCGAAGGCGGAGGCCACCAGCGCGAACGGCCAGGGCGGCGCCGATACCCCGATGCGCCAGGTCGTCTCCGGCGAGACGATCACGCCGCAACTCGCGATGTCGGACACGCTGATCTTGGGGCTGCGCGTACTCGAAGGCGTCAGCGTCGAGCGCTTCCGCGATCGCTTCGGCGTGGGACCGATGGACGCGTTCGGACCGCAACTCAGCAAATCGATCGAGGTGGGGCTACTCGAGCTGAGCGATGGCTACCTGCGCCTGACAGAGCGCGGCCGCTTCCTCGCCAACGAGGTGTTCACGAAGCTGCTGCCGGACGGCTAGGAAAGCAGCTACTCGACCGTAAACGCGGCGTACATGCCTTCCAGGTAGTGGCTCTCGGTGTTGCCGCTTGCCTCTTCCTCGACGATGTTGCAGATCAGTACGTACGCGCCGGGCTCTAGATCGAACACGATCGAGGCATCGGAGGCCCCGGCGAACGGCTCGATCTCGCCGATGAAGTCAACGTCGTCTTCGGGCACCCTGCCGTCGTCGTTCGGGAGCGCGTCGGGCGTGAGGTCCGACTTGATCACGACTAGCTCGTGCGCTTCCGCTCCACCGTTCGCCGCGAGGAAGTAGACCTCGCCTGCGGGCGCCGTCGCCGGATCTGGCGCTACAGAGAACTCCGCCAGGGCTACGTTCACCTGCGTCGCGCCGGATGGTGGCGTGTGCACGACACCGGGCTCCGCGTTCGCGCCCGGCTCCGGGTCGGGCTCCGGCTCGACCTTCGTGCCGCTGTCGCCGCAGCCGGTGCCCAGCGACGCGAGAAGCGCCGAAGCGAGCACAAGCAGGAACAGAGCGAAGGTGCGGCGGCTCGGGCGCGTTGAACGAATCGGACGTGAGTCCAGCATGACTACTCCCCCTTGAGAAAGTTAGGATTCGGGACGTTCTAGCTCTGTGACGGCGTGTGTGTTCGCCGGGGCGGCGAAGAAGCCTGCCATGCTGTTGCGTACCTCTTCGATTCGGTAGGTAACGCTGCGCGGCAGCGTACCGAAGTAGAAGAACCAGCCAGCGATCGATACGTAGCCGGCCCAGATGACGACCTGCTCGATGCTGGGGCGCGCGCTCCAGCCGAAGATGCCCTTCATGAACGCGGCGAACTGGCCGTGGCCAAGCACCGGGTTGCTGGTCAGGTCCCAGAGCGGGAAGTACACGGAGTTGAACACTCCCAGCGTCTGAAGCTGGAAGATGCCCTTAGCGAACAGACCTGCTGCGAACACAATGATGAAGCCGCCGGTGATCTGGAAGAAGAGTCGCAAGTTAATGAGATGGCTGCCACGATAGATGCTGTAGCCAATCGCGGTAGCGACAGCGAGACCGGCGAAGCCACCGACCGCGACGCTGGTTGCGCTGTTATCGAGGATGACCGTGAGCATGAAGAGCGCTGTCTCCAGCCCCTCACGCAGGACGCCGACGAACACAAGCGTGACCATGCCCAGCATGGCGCCGCTCGCGAGCGCGTTATCGACCTGCCCCCGCAGGTCCCCGCCGAGCGAGCGCGCCTGCCGTCGCATCCAGAAGATCATCCAGGTGAG
>JBKKBW010000192.1:0-1548 GCA_046713635.1 Dehalococcoidia bacterium | reverse complement strand
ACCAGAGGCACTTCGAAGAGGCAGCCCTCCACCGCAAGAATCGGGCCCACCCGTTCGAAGCAGGCGTCCACGCGCTTGCAGGCTAGCGCGCCGAAGAGGCGTGCGGGCGCTCGGGGCAAAGCAGCCTAGAAATATCGTTTCCTCCACTGAGTGTTGGGAGGGGCCATCCTTCTTCCGAAGTGCGGCCCCTTTCGTATACTGCGGCTGATGGCCGGTTATCACATCGCGCAGTACAACGTTGCACGGATGCGCGCGGAGAACTACGACCCGATCATGGCTGGCTTCGTCGCACGGCTCGATGAGCTGAACCACCTTGCCGACCGTTCTCCCGGCTTCGTCTGGCGCTTGAAGGATGAGAGCGATCATTCCAACGCTCTGCGGTTGTACGAGGACCAGCTTGTCGTGATCAACATGTCGACATGGGAATCGATTGATGCGCTCCACGCGTACGCGTATCGGAGCGACCACGCGCCTATGTACGCGGCGCGGCGTGAATGGTTCGCCGAGATGGACGGCTACACGCTGGTGCTCTGGTGGGTGATTGCGGGCCACGAACCGACGGCGCTGGAGGGCAAGGAGCGACTGGAACTGCTCCAGCGCCTGGGCCCGACGGCGGAAGCGTTCACGTTGAAGCAACGGTTTAATGCGCCGGACTAGCCGATCGGGTGACGGCGGCGCTGCTTAGGCTGCAACGCCGGCGGCCGCTGCCAGGGCGTGCTTCTCGATACCGCGCAGCATTGCTCCGCGCAGCAGACCGCTGAATGGTGCGATGATCAGCCAGTAGAGCCGGAACCAACGCCGCGCGGTGGGGCCAAGCGCGCGAATGCGTGTCTCCGTCGAGAGGCGCGTCCGGTCTTGCGATATCGACTCGAAGCGGAGAGCCATCGCCGCGATGGCGACGTTCGGGTTGTCGATGGCGCGGAGCTCGTCGGCCGTGCGGGGCGAAACGAGCGCGTTTCGTTCGCGCAGGGACCAGAAGCGGCCGGCCTGCGCGTACACGGTCTCGTCGTCTGTGTCGGCGAGGCATAGAAAGCCCATGCCCTCCGCCCACTGGCGCATCGTGCCCTTCGGCGCGCCCAGCCCGCGGCCGATCAGCAGGGCGCGCCACAGGAGCGACTCGCGTGGCTGCCATTGCTGGGCTGCCTGCCGGACGATGTGTTTCGGCGCGCCGATTAGGCGCGAATGGCGCGATGAGAAGTCGTACTGGGGAAGGAAGTCATCGAGTGGCATGCGCGGCTAGTGTAGCGCGGCAATCCCTTCGATTCGTAGTTTCTGCGGCGCTCATCCGTGCTTTGCTACACTCAGTGCCACCACATACCAAGGAGGTCCATTTCTGTGGTTACTACTTATCGTGCCGCGCCGGACATCGAGGTTATCACGTCTGATTTTGCCATTCCAGGCTTCGGCTTGTTGCCGGTGAATGCGTTCGTGCTGAAGGGAACCGAGCCGATTCTCGTCGACACCGGAGCGCGATGAATTCATGGCGACGCTCCGATCAGTGATCGATCCTTCGGAGCTGAAGTGGATCTGGCTGACGCACACGGACTT
>JBKKBW010000191.1:0-1588 GCA_046713635.1 Dehalococcoidia bacterium | reverse complement strand
TTGCGGGAGAGTTAATGGACCTATAGCTGCACATGTATGGGTTTCCAACGATCGTCGGCGTCGTGCAGTTCTTGGTGAAGGAGATGCCGTGATCTTCGTCAGGCAGCCCCCCTGCCGACGCCCAGGGCGACCAGAGCGCCAGCACGGCTGCTGCGCCCGCTGCTGCGAGCACGAGACCTAGCAGCACACTGGTCCGCGCCCTCCCGGATTCACCATCTACGAACAGTTTCTTTATGTGTTTGCGAGACATATGGATTCCTTCCTCTTTTGAATCATTCACTTATCGAAACACCACGCACGCGAGACCACCACAGCGTCGCGCCAGCGAAACATCCGGTACCGGAAGAAGGGAGGCACAGCCCATTCCCCAGCCAGAACTCCATGGCAGACAGGAGAGAACTCCAGTCACCAGCCCAGCGAGTATACCAGTGTTATGGCAACAGTTCTAGGCGGAAGACATTAACAAAGCGTTGCGTTTTGCGGCGCTTCGGATGCGACACTACGCGCAGTCTTGATAATACAGGCTCGCGACAGCTTCTGCGTCCTGCGCATCGATTATGCCGTCAGGCGCACCCAAGTTCCAGAAGTTGGGGCCGACGAAGCTCCGGTCATGGTAGATCGAGTAGCCTGCCGCGCCTTCGCTCAGGCCAGCCGCCTGCGCGACAGCCAAAATGTCGTCCGCGCGGTGACGCCCGTCCAGCGTTGGGTCAAAAAAGTCCCAGGAGTTGAACGCATCGCGCTGCCCGCCGAACTCCGGCCGCCGGCTCGCCTCCTGCTTATCCGTACAGCCATCGCCGTCCGAGTCGACCGCTGTGCCCGCGCCTTGACCTCCAAGGTTGGTCCCACACTGGATGCGCACAGCGTCGCCCACGTTCTTTGCGGCTCCGCCACCTATCGGCGTCTTCGACACCGGCGGGAGGAAGATGCGGTTGCCGTTGATCGATGGCCGGTCGTAGAAGCTCACACTAGCTCCGCCGCCGCCGATGATGTCGATCTGGCCCGTGCCGCTCAGAGGGCAGGTGAAGTGGACGTTCGCTAGCACCCCCTTGTAGGTCCGATCTGGCGGACCGGCCTTGCAGCCGAGCGTGTAGCGGCCAGGCGTTGCACCCGCGGGCGGCGTGTTCTGCTCGAAGCCGGTGTTCTGGCAGGGCGGCCAGCGGTTCTCCGAAAGCCCCCCTTGGTTGACGAAGGTCACGCCGCGGTACTGCAAGACGATCTGATAGCCCCGGAAGCCCTGCGGCGGGGCGTGGTCCGTCTTGATGTCAATGCTGAAGGTGGCGCCAGGCGGCACGGCGCACGTCCGGCTGACCGGGCCGTGTCCGCAGACGAGCTGCGTCTTGCCGGTGTTGGCGTAGACCAGGATCGCCATACCAGGCTCGCGGTTGTCGGCGGGCGGCTTGGTCGGCGTCGGTCCGCCACCACCGCCCAGCGGCGTCGTCGATGGCGTCGCGGTACGCGTCGCCGTCCGGGTCGCAGTGTTCGTCGGGGTGTTCGTCCGCGTCGCGGTGTTCGTCGGCGTATCGGTCGCTGTCGGGGTATCCGTCGGCGTGTCGGTCGCTGTCGGGGTATCCGTCGGCGTATCGGTCGC
>JBKKBW010000190.1:0-5401 GCA_046713635.1 Dehalococcoidia bacterium | reverse complement strand
GTCTTGAAAACCGTTGTGGGTTTCGGCTCACCGGGGGTTCGAATCCCTCCCCCTCCGCCACCATCATACCCCTCTCGCTTCTCGTCAACACGGACGTTTCCGGCGTCTTTCACCCTCCGTCGTTGAGGCGCCCCGCGGTCGGATGTACGCTTAGCCATGCAACCGATGAACCCGCGCGTGGTACTCCGAGACTACCGCTGGGGCGCGGCCGCCACTGTTTCCGGCCTAGCTGCGGTGACGGCGATCATGGCGCCGTTCAGAGATCAGATCGGCCTGCTCAACGCTGGCTTGATCCTGCTCCTTGTCACGCTCCTCATCTCCGCAACGTGGGGCTGGCGCGTTGGCGTGTTCGCTGCGATCGTGGCCAACCTTGTCCTCAACTTCTTCTTCGTCGATCCGCTCTACAAGTTCACGGTCCATGAAGCCAACGTCGGCGTTGCGCTCATCGTGTTTCTCGTCGTCTCGCTTGTCGGCGGAACCCTCCTGTCGCGGGCGCGTGACGCAGCGAGCGTGGCGCGCCAACGACAGGCCGAGACGGAAGTTCTGCTTGGCCTCAGTCGTGATCTGATTGGGCGCGCCGCTCCGGCCGACGCTTTGACAGCGCTTTGCGAGAGCGCCGCGCACGCGTTCGATGCTCCGGGCGCGAGCGTGCTCAGTCCATCGAATGGCGAGTGGACAGTGCTCGTCTTCGCTGGCGGCGACGATGCGCGTCGCGAGCCGGACGGCGCGGAGCGACTGATGGCTCAAAGAGCGATGGACTCCGGCGTGCTAACCTGGCTGGGACACACGGGACTGCACCGGCGGCGGCGGGCGCGCACGGTCATCCCGGGCCCCGGTCGGACGCGACGCGTTGAAGAAGCCAGTGAAGGAGTTGCGTTCGCACCACTGCGAGTCGGCGAACGAACGCTCGGCGTCTTACGTCTTGACGGCCCGATTGGCGACACACTCTTCCGCGACCACCCGGAGCAGCTTCTCGACGGCTTTGCACGCGAAGCTGCGCTCGGTGTACAGCGCGTCGAGTTAGCGGGCGAGGCCGCGCACGCCGAGGCGCTCCGCTACGCGGACGAGGTGAAGACGGCACTTATGACCTCGATTTCGCATGACCTGAAGACGCCACTAGCCGGAATCAAAGCAGCTGTCTCCAGCCTGCTCGATGCTACCGTCACGTGGTCTCCGGAGGATGTGCAGGCTTTCCTCGAGACCATCGACTCGCAGGCGGACCGGCTGAACCGCGTTATCAGCGATATCCTCGATCTGAACAGGATTGAGTCCGGCGTCGTGCGTCCCATGCACCGAGTGACTAACGTCCGCCAGCTCTTCGATGACGCCATCGAACGCACTCGCGCCGCGACGGCAGGCCGAGCCGTCGTAATGGAGGCCGATACAGCGCTCGCGTCGTATACCGACGCGTCCCTCCTTGTCCAAGCGCTGGTCAACCTGATTGAGAACGCGGCGAAGTACTCCAAACAAGGTGGCGCGATCCGCCTTGGTGGCGCGATGACTGCCTCTGGTGTGGAGCTAACCGTCGCTGACGATGGTCCGGGCATCTCCGAACGCGACCTACCGCACATCTTCGAGCGCTTCTATCGCGCAACCGGCAATAGCTCCCGCGTGAAAGGCAGTGGTCTCGGCCTCGCCATCGTCAAGGGCTTCATAACGCTCTCCGGCGGCAACGTGCGCGCTGAGAGCTCTCCCAGCGGCACGCGCTTCGTCATCACGCTTCCGGCCGCTGTCGAGGCAGGCGCCGCATGAACCCGCGCGTCCTTGTGGTCGACGACGAGGCGCAGCTGCGTCGCGCGTTGACGCGTTCGCTGGAAGGCCACACGTACACTGTCCGTGAAGCCGAGGATGGCGCGCAGGCTTTGCGCGAATTCGGAGCGTTTAAGCCGGACGTTGTGCTGCTGGACTTGATGTTGCCAGACATGAGCGGCGTGGAGGTCTGTGTGGAGCTTCGCCGCAAGCATCGCACGCCGATCATTGTGCTTTCCGTCATCGGCGAAGAGAAGACCAAGGTCGATGCCCTCGATGCCGGCGCCGACGATTACCTCACGAAGCCCTTCGGCATGGACGAGCTGCTCGCGCGCATCCGGGTCGCGCTGCGCCGGGGCGCGTCGGACCGGCAGCAGTCGCCGGTGATCACCACCGGCGGGCTCGTGATCGACCTGGAGCGCCGTTTCGTCACCGTCGACGGCGTTGAGGTGCGTCTCACGCCAACCGAATACTCTTTGCTGAAGTACCTGGCGATGAGCGCCGGCAAGGTACTCACCCACGCGATGATCCTGCGCGAGGTCTGGGGCGCGGAGTACGTCGACGATACGCACGTCCTGCGAACGTGCGTCAATCAGCTCCGCACCAAGCTCTCGGACGACGCCGCCGGACCGCGCTTTATCCGCACGGATCCCGGGGTGGGCTATCGCTTCATCGACAGCCCGTAGATTCCTGACAACATCCGTACGGCCTTCGCGCGGCTACTGACCTGCGCCTGACGGGCCTGGCTGTACGTTGCCAGTATGGCAACAGAGCCGGCCGAATCTAAGCAGGAGGCGCGTCCCCGCTCCCACCAGCCACTCGCTCCGGACCTAGAGCTGCGCGAAATACGCCAGGGCCGAAAGGCCGGCTCTCGATACGTTCGTCTGGCGCCGCGCCGCGAGCGTCAATTCGAGCGCTCCGACGGCGGGTACCGCGTCACGGAAGCTGCCATGCGGCCACGCTCTCCCATCGAGGCGGTCTGGCGCGGTACGAAGCGACGGATCGTCGGCTCGCCGCTACCCAGCTCTCAGATCGAAGAGCAGAAGATCTCCAAGGTCAAAGCGCTGGCCGTCTTCTCGTCCGACGCCCTTTCATCCAGCGCCTACGCCACGGACGAAATTCTGCTCGTCTTGGTGGCGGCCGGCACGGGCGCACTCATGCATTCGGTCGAGATCGCGCTTGCGATCGGTGTCTTGCTCGCGATCGTTACGTTCTCGTATCGCCAGACCATCCGTGCCTATCCAAGCGGGGGCGGAGCATACATCGTTGCCAAAGACAACCTAGGCACCGTCGCAGGCGTAACGGCGGCAGCGGCGCTCTCGGTGGATTACGTGCTGACGGTATCCGTTTCGCTCGCAGCGGGTGTCTTCGCCATCACGTCGGCGTTTCCAGAGTTAGCTCAGTACCGCGTCGAGATGTGCGTCGGGCTCGTCGGACTCGTGACGTTGGCGAACTTGCGCGGTATCCGCGATAGCAGCACGATATTCGCCATACCAACGTACGCGTTCATTGCCGGCTTCCTGCTACTGATCGTGGGCGGCTTTATCCGGATTCTGCTCGACCCAGGACTACGCGCTCCAGAGCCTGACTCCGCAGTCGTGGCGGGGACCGCGACGCTCGGCCCGTACCTGCTCCTGCGAGCGTTCTCTTCCGGCTCCGCCGCCCTAACCGGTGTAGAGGCGATCTCGAACGGCATCCCAGCCTTCAAGAAACCTGAATCGAAGAACGCTGCCACCACCCTGCTCATGATGGCCGTGATCCTCTCGGTCTTCTTCATCGGCTTGACCATCATCGCCAATCAGCTAGATGTCCGGCACGCGCACGAGATATCGGTCCCAGCGCAAGTCGCAGCAACCGTCTTTGGCAAGGGGCCCATCTTCTACGGTATCCAGGCCGCGACAGCGCTGATCCTCATCCTTGCTGCGAACACGGCTTATGCCGACTTCCCTCGTCTGTCGTCGATCCTGGCACGCGACAAGTTCCTGCCCCATCAGTTCTCGTTTCGTGGCGACCGCCTCGGTTTTTCGAACGGCATCTTTGTGCTCGCGGCATCAGCTGCACTGCTGCTGATCGTGTTCGACGCGGACGTTAACAAGCTGATCCCTCTCTACGCGTTCGGCGTGTTCGTATCATTTACGTTCTCGCAGGGCGGCATGGTCGTCCACTGGCTGCGCAACAAGGAGCGGGGCTGGCAGCGCAGCATCGTCATCAACGGCGTCGGTGCAGTCGCGACAGGCGTTGTGTCGATTATCGTCGGGGGGACGAAGTTCGTCGATGGCGCGTGGATCAGCATGGCGCTGATGCTGGCGCTGGGCGTCATGTTCATGTTTGTATACCAGCACTACACGCGGCTGAAGGACCAGCTCGCCGTGAAGTCTCCGCCAATCGAAGCGCACTTCCCGGTCGGCGGCGGGGCCAAGACGGTCGTCGTTCCAGTGGAAGACATCAACCGCGCGACCGTCCAGACAGTCGACTATGCTCGGACGCTCTCCGCGACCATCACCGCCGTCCACATCACAGACGGTGAGGACTCCTCTGCTGCGCTCGTGGGTCGCTGGGACGCCCTCTATCCCAGCGTGCCGCTTGTTGTGATCGAGTCGCCATGGCGCTCGTTCGTCACGCCAGTTCTCGCCTACCTGGACACGATCGAAGCGAACAACGGCACGCCCGAAACGCTCGTCGTCCTTCCGGAGCTGATCACGGATCACTTCTGGGAAGGACCGCTCCACAACAAGTCGTCCGCGCGGCTCAAACGCGCGCTGGCCAAACGACACGGCACCATCATTATTGAAGTGCCAGTCCGCCTCGACGACGCGGAGCCGCGCCACCCAACCGGCGGCTAAGCCCCACGCCCTTTCGGCGCACCGCTCTACTCGCACACTTGCGTCGTGCCGACCTTAGCGGCAGACGATGCTGCACTTTCTGTCCACAGCATCTCGTACTACGCCGGGAAAAGGCGTATACTCCTCACTTAGGCGGGAACGGAGTCGCGCTTGACGCCGTCAGGTGCAGAACGGCGGCTACCATACGTTGGGGCGCTGGATGGCCTCAGGGCTCTTGCTGTCCTCGCTGTCCTGCTCTACCACCTCGATACGCCCTGGCCGGCCCTCGACCTGCCCGGCGGCTTCTTCGGCGTCGATGTCTTCTTCGTCCTCAGCGGCTACTTGATCACCAGTCTCCTGCTCTCCGAGTGGCGTGCTTCATCGCGCGTCAGCTTGTCGAGCTTCTGGCTGAGCCGCGCCCGCCGGCTGCTACCAGCCGTCCTTTTCTTGCTCGCTACGGTCCTGCTGTACGCGCTGGTCTTCCTCCCAAACGAGGTCGCGTCGCTCCGCGCCGACGCGCTTGCGTCGTTCGCTTACGTGACGAACTGGTACCTCATCTTCCACGAGCAGTCGTACTTCGAGAGCTGGGGCCGGCCGTCGCTCTTCCAGCACCTCTGGTCGCTCGCCATCGAGGAGCAGTTCTATCTGGTCTGGCCGCTCCTCTTCGCGATCGGGATGCGCTTCCTGCGCGCGCCCGGCATGCTGATCGCCACGCTCTGTGGTGCGCTCGCCGCGACGGCGCTGATGGCCGCGCTCTACGAGCCCGGTGTCGATCCTTCGCGAATATACTACGGGACCGACACGCGATCGGCCGGACTCCTGATCGGCAG
>JBKKBW010000189.1:0-1775 GCA_046713635.1 Dehalococcoidia bacterium | reverse complement strand
CCCTTTCGCGGCCATCGCCTGCACAGCCAGCTCGGGGCTGCCAAAGTGGCCGCTTACGACGACGGCGCCCCTGCCGGAATCTTCGGCTTCATGGAGATAGTGCACGCCTTCGATGACAAGCTGCTCGTCCCAAAACCGCTGCACGTCCATGCGGGCGACGTACAGCAGGTCGGCGTAGTAGCGGGCCGCGTTACGAAACACCTCGCGCGCCGCGCGGTCAACTTCCTTGGCAGAAGCGTCCGGTCCCATCACCTGGCGCATATTGGCGATGACGTCGCGCCGGGCGTTGTGCCGGAAGCGATACGCCCGGTCGCCAAAGAAGTGTGCGATGCCGTACAGCGTCCGTAGCGAAAGCCGGCCCAGCAGCACGTAGGCCAGCTTCAGCGTGTAGTACTTCCACATCTTGTTGCGAATCATCTGCCCAACCCCAACCGCTTGCTTGCGATGTCCGCGCCGGCGCGCAGCGAGCGCAGCTTCTCCCAGACCACTTCTTCCGCGACGCTGCCAAGCCCGGCCGACGTGTCGAAGCCGCAGTCCGTACCTGCCAGCACGCGCGTTGGATCGCCAACGGCCGATGCGGCCCGCTCAATGCGGTCCGCGACGACCTCGGGATGCTCAACAAAGTTCGTCGTCGTGTCGATGACGCCTGCAACCAGCAACATTTTGTCCGGCAGGGGAAGCTTCTCGTAGCAACGCCACTCGTGCGAGTGCTGGGGGTTCGCCATCGGCAGCACCAGCGCGCCTACATTCGCGTGGTAGAGGAGCGGTAGGATCTCCTCGAGCGGCACGTCCAGGTGGTGCGGTGCTTCGTAGTTACCCCAACACGCATGCAGCCTCACTCGATCACGCGGAATGTTCTCCAATGCGCGGTTCGTCGCCGCGATGTTCGTCTCGACGAAGTGAAGGAACTCGTCGAGGGGCTTGTCCGCGAACGACGTATGGCGCTCCATCGCTAAGTCAGGGCTGTCGATCTGGAGCAGGAAGCCCTGCTCCACAATGCGCTCGTACTCAGGCTGCAGCGCGTCTGCGACGGCGTTCACGTATGCCTCGTGGCTGTCGTAGTAGTTGTTCAGGAACACAGCGGTAACGATGCCGGGCGATGCCGCCGTCATGAACGTCTCGCTGAAGGTCCCGCTCTCGCTACCCAGCACACGACCAAGGCGCGCGCACTCCGCATCGATCGGTCCGAGCCCCAGGTGCTCTACCTCACCGACGGCTTGCGGCGCACCGACGAGATCGACCATCTCCTTTTGGAACGACGGCAGCTTCAGCTTGAGGAAGCTGGGGAACGCCGTGATATCGCGCATTACCGGCCGCTGACTCTTCCCGCCGAAGCCACTCAGCCGGTGCTGCAAGTAGGTAACGAAGCTCTCCCGCCCCTGTTCGCCGTCGTTCCCGACGTCGATGCCTGCCTCGAGCTGGCGTTTCGCTGCCAGCCGGGTCCGGTCTTCGACCTCACGCTCGAAGACCGCCTCAACGACAGGGTCGCCGCGGCTGAGCGTCACCATGAGCGCGGTCAAGGCCTCGCCACGCGGCAGGCTGCCGGTATGCGTTGTCAGGATGCGGTCGACGCTCTTCTCCATGTCGTTACGCTCGACTCATACTACGCTTGCCTGTCAGCGCGGCCCCCGTTTCCGGCCAGATGCGCCGGAAGACAAGCCACTGCTCAGGATGCCCTTTGAGTATCGATTCGTACGAAGCCATGATACGGCGTGTCATCTCCTCTACGTCCCGTTCCTCATCGTCCGTGCGCTCGAAGTCGCGCAGGCTACGGG
>JBKKBW010000188.1:0-7595 GCA_046713635.1 Dehalococcoidia bacterium | reverse complement strand
CTTCGGTTCGACCAACACGACCGTCGTTGCGGCACCGAGGAGGAACGTCCCGGCCGGCTGCCACGTGAGGAAACCCAGCGCGCAAAAGAACCCGCTAGCGATCCACCACCGGCGATACGCGGCGACGAGGCCAAGGGAGCCGAAGACCCACATCAGCGCCTTCGGCTCGAAACCGATGGCCGCGCTCCAGGCGAAGCCATCGGCGGCGAGGAAAAGGACGGCCCCCACCATCGCCGGCATGCGATCGATCCGAGCATGACGCGCGACTGCGTAGCACAAGCCCCCACCCAGCGCCGTCAGCGCAACGGAGAGGCCCCGAGCACCGAGGACGTAGTCAAAGCCAAAGACGTTCGAGAGGAGCGCAATGAAAGCGTTGAGGTACGACGCCATGGGCGTCTTGGTGTCGAAGAAGTCCCGATACGGCACATCGCCGTCAGCAATGAGCTGCCCAAACACCTGAAACATGGCTAGATCGCCCACGGCAGGCTGCTTCCAGGGACGGTACACCAGCAGGATGCCTAGACTGACGACGCAGGCAAGAACAGCTAGGACGATGTCCCACCGCTCAACCGCTTCGCCGGCGGGCGGGATATCAGCCAGCGGTTCGTCTACCATGGAAGGCGTTATGGCTAGTGTAGCGCGTCGATGGTGCCAAATTCTTCCCCTCCGTGGGGGAGCGGTGAGCCCACTTGAGCGAGGGGGAAGCCCAGCAACGTTGAGCCAGACCTCGGGAGCGAGCGGGAGGATACGTGTCTTGCTGCCGCTCGTAGCTGGGCTGTTGGCACTGCCACTGCTGGCGCTCGCTTGCGGCGGCGACCAGGCCGACGGCGCGCCGAACATCCTCCTCATCTTGACGGACGACCAGCGGTACGACACGGTGGGCGAGTATATGCCGGAAGTGCAGTCGCGCATCTTTGACCAAGGGATCACGTTCGAGAACGCGTTCGTCACGACGCCGCTCTGCTGCCCTAGCCGCGCGAGCATCCTCACGGGCATGTACGCTCACAAACATGGCGTCCAGACGAACGAGCACGACCTCACCCAAGCCACCTTCGTACACCGCCTGCACGATGCGGGCTACTTCACCGGCCAAGTCGGCAAGTATCTCAATTCTTGGGACAGCTCGCCGCGTCCGGAGTTCGACTTCTGGGCGGCTATGCTTCCTTTCGCACCCACCCCGTACTTCAATACGGACATCAACGTCAACGGCGTTTGGACACGGTCTCCCTACTACACCACGCGGGTGTATCAGCGCTACGCCATTGACTTTCTTCATGAAGCCGAGACACGGGGGGAGCCGTTCTTGCTGATACTCGCGCCCAACGCACCCCACGGACCGGCTCTCCCCGCACCAGACCACGAAAATCTCTACTCGGACTTGCGCCCTTACCGGCCACCCAATTACAACGAAGCAGACGTATCGGACAAGCCGCTCTGGCTACGAAACAGGCCGCCGATGAGCGCAGCGCAGCAGGCTGCGCTTGACAGGGCCCGGGATAACCTTCGGCTGAAGCAACTGCGGTCATTGAAGTCCGTCGACCTCGCGGTGGCAGCCGTGCTGGACCGGCTCGAAGAGCAGGGCGGGCTGGACGACACCTTGGTGATCTACACGTCCGACAACGGCCTCTTCTGGGGAGAGCATGGTCTCGATGGCAAGGAGTTGGTGTACGAGCCCTCCATCCGGGTCCCTCTCGCGCTCCGTTATCCGAAGGCCCTGCCAGAGGGCAGAGTTGAGGAGGCCCTGGTGGCAAACATCGACATCGCTCCTACTATCTACGAACTGGCCGGGGTACCCATTCCCTCAGAAGTCGACGGACGCTCACTGCTATCCCTGCAGAAGGACAGAAGCTCGTGGCGCACGGAACTGCTCATCGAGGGTTGGCCGCCCATGGTCCAGGCGCCCACGCTGCAATACACGGCATTGCGCACCGAACGCTACGTCTACGTCGAGAACAAGGACGACCTGCCCGAGCTCTACGACCTGAGGGAAGACCCGTATCAGATGGAGAACCGCGCCACAGACCGGGCCTTCGCCCCGATCCTCAGCGAGCTAAGGGGCCGGTTGCGGGAACTCGTGGATGCACCCGAGGCGGACCCCGCGACGACCCCTAGCTCTTGACAAGTTACGGTGTTATCGGCTGAAATAGGAGCCCGCGGAGCATGAGGCTTCGCCGAGAAGGAAGGGAAGGACCCCATCGGCGCGTTGCTGGAACGCTACAGCCAGGCGATCGTGATCGCGCTGGCCGCCCTACTCGCTGCTGCGCTGGTCGCGCTCGCGATTCAGCGGAACGATTCGCCGCAGCCGTTCGAGATCACGGCAGGCAGCACACCTACAGGCGGACCGATAGAGGTGTACATCACGGGCGCGGTGATGCAGCCCGGCGTCTACGAAATGGCAGACGGCGACCGGGTCATTGATTTGCTGCAAAGGGCGGGTGGCCAATCGCCGGACGCCAACCTCGAATCGATCAATCTCGCGATCCGGCTGCATGACGAGGACCAGGTGCTGGTACCGCGTCTGGGGCAGGCAGTGGCGAGCGACGCAACGAGCGGCCAGGCATCGGCCGTCGCGGGCGTAAGCAACAGTGGTGGCCTCATTAACATCAACACTGCCTCGGTGAGCGAGCTCGATTCGTTGCCGGGCATCGGAGAAGTCTACAGCCAGCGCATCGTAGACAATCGCGCAAGCAGCGGATTGTACGCGACGGCAGATGACCTAGTTAATCGAGAGGTTATTCCGCGCGCCACGTACGACAAGATCCGCGCCATGATTACTACGGGGCCGTGAGCGTCAGTAGCCTTCGGGCGAACGCCCTGCTCTGCTTGGCCGGAGCGTGGCTGCTGGGCACTGTCGCCGCTGCGGCCAGCGCACACGTGTGGTGGCCCGGTGTCGCTGCGATCGTCACCGCAGGCGTAGTGGCGGCGGTGCTGCGACTCGATCTGCGCTACGCGCTCATGGGCGCGCTGGCCGCGGGACTGTTCACTACGAGCGCCTACTGGTACGTCGAGCATACGCCTCCCGAGGGACCGCGCGGCATCGCGGTACACAACGACGCAGCACCAGTGCGCTTCCGCGCGCTGGTGTCAGATGCGCCAGAGCTATCCGGGCGCTCGCAGCGGCTGCGCCTTTCCGTGCGTGAGATCTTCCAGGACGAACGTTGGGAGAGGGCCAGTGGAGGCGTGCTGCTGCGTATCGACCAGTTCCCGCGCTACCGTTACGGCGATGTCCTAGAAGTGACCGGCGAGCTGGAAACGCCGCCAACGTTCCCAGACTTCGACTACCGCGAGTACTTGGCGTTGAACGGCGTGCAGTCGCTGGCCGCGTATGCGGATGTTGACGTCATCGACACGGACGAGGGCAGCGCCTGGAAAGCGGCATTGATCGACGTCCGCGCCAAGCTGGGCGACGCCTTGGAACGTGTCCTCCCAGAGCCGCAGGCGGCGCTGGCGGCCGGTATCTTCGCGGGACAACGCTCGTCGATACCGGACGACCTAACAGTGGACATGAATGCAACTGGCACTTCGCACCTTGTTGCCGTGTCCGGCCAGAACGTGGCCATTGTCGCAGCGTTGACGATCAGCAGTCTGGCTTGGCTAATTGGGAGACGCCACGCAGCGCTCATCGCGATCTTCTCGATCGCGGGTTACGTCCTACTGACCGGCGCATCGCCGTCCGTCGTGCGCGCTGGGATCATGGGCGCGCTGTTCGTTATAGCAACGCTGGTTGGGCGGCCAGCGAGCGCTGGAGCATCAATCGCGCTGGCCGCGGCGATCATGGTCGGGCTCGAACCGCTAGTCGTGCATGACATCTCGTTCCAGCTCAGCTTCGCTGCCGTGATTGGTCTTGTGTATCTAGCGGAGCCGTTCGAAGCGCTGGGCGCTGCTCTCGCTCGCAACGCAGGCGTCGAGCCGATGGAGAGCAGGCCGGCTTCGTTCCTGCTGGAGAATCTGTCGATCACGATGGCGGCAATCGTAGCGACCCTGCCTTTGACCGCGCTCCACTTCGACCGCGTGTCAATCGTGGCGCCGGTCGCGAATCTCCCATTGGTGCCGGTGTTTCCCCTCATCTTGGCCACTTCGGGAATCACAGCGATCGCTTCGATGTTCTGGCAGCCGCTGGGAGAAGCGGCGGCGTGGTTGTCATGGGCGTGCCTGACCTACATGATCGAGACCGTTCGCTTCTTCGCCGACCTGCCGATCGCCTCGACAAGCATCGACGGATTCGGGCGCTGGCACGCGTTCGGCGCGTACTCCGTGATTGCTGTACTGGCGTGGTGGTTGGTGCGACGTCCCATACCAATGGTGCACGAGGGCTCGCCACTACGTCCTACCATGGCCAGCGCGCCTTCGCTGCAATCACCGTTGCGGCGAGGCCCGATCGTACGGCCGGTCTGGGCGATTGCGGTCGTGCTGGCAATCGTCTGCACGTTCGCCTGGAGCGCGGCGTTCGCGGGCGACGGCAGCCGTCGCCTGACTGTCAGCGTACTCGACGTGGGCCAGGGCGACGCGATCCTAGTCGAGACGCCAGACGGGCGTCACGCGCTCGTCGATGGAGGAGCGAGCGGCTTGTCGCTGGCCGCGCGCCTTGGCGAAGAGCTGCCATTCTGGCAGCGCACTATCGACCTCGTGGTGCTGACCCATCCTGACGAGGACCACCTTGGCGGACTGATCGACGCGCTCGAACGCTATGATGTTCGGCAGGTCGTCGCGACGTCGTACCAAGCAGATAACGCCGTCTACCGCGAGTGGCGCAAGCTGATCGACGCGCAGAAGATCAGCTACCACGATGCAACAGCGGGCGACGCCATCGATCTAGGCGCTGGCACGTCGCTGCGGGTACTGTCGCCAAACGACGCGTTTGCATCGACTGCTGACTCGAACAGCGCGTCTCTAGTGATGAAGCTGACGTGGGGTAACGTATCGTTCTTGCTGACGGGCGATATCGAGGCCCAAGTTGAGGATGCACTTGTGCGCTCGGGCGTCGATCTAAAGTCGACCGTGCTCAAGGTCGCGCACCACGGCTCAGCGACGTCGAGCAGCGCGGCATTTCTGGACGCCGTTGACGCGAAGGTTGCCGTCGTGTCGGTTGGAGCCGGCAACCCATACGGCCATCCTGTCCGGGACGTGATCGAGCGCCTCGATGACGACGCCATGGTGCTGCGAACTGACGAGCGTGGAACGATCGAGTTGACGACAGATGGCCAGCGTGTGTGGGTGGAGACAGAGCGCTAGCGGGATCCGAATACGGACCCTCGCGGAGTCTATCCTGAGCGAAGCCGAACGAATCGGGCTGACACAGCGCTCTCTTATGTCTATAGAAGTGTCAGGTCTGGCCTGTAAGGCGGCCGGCTGGTATCCATAGAGAGATGCGTTTCCGCAGTCTCCTCATCCCGATTGCCATCATGTTCGTCTTCGTGGGCGCAGCGCTTGCCGCCTGCGGGGGTGGAGATGACGGCGGCGACGGGGCAACGCCTACGCCCTCCAGCGGCACACCCGGATCCCAGACACCTGCGACTGCCGAGACGTCGACCGGCGATGGTAGGGGGGCGGGCGGCGGCACGATAACCGTCTCGATCGCGGACGGCAACGCGACTGTTGGACAGACAGCCGACGTCGTGCTGACGGCGCAGGGGCTGGGCGCGCCCGGGCTTGGCGCGTACACCGTTGACGTCTCATTCGACACGAACGTCGTCTCCGCGACTGCCTGCGTGGGCCCTGAGGACCAAGGACTGACCTTCTGCAACGCTGACTTCGACCCCGGGATCGTGCGCTCTGTCGGCGCGATTGCGGAGGGCGTCGAAGGCGACGTTTCCATAGGGACGATAACGTTCACGTGCGAGGCGGCTGGTACGAGCGAGCTGACGATCAGCGTCGATACGCTCGCGGACGCCACGATCGGCGACCCAACGGACATCACACACGCCGAAGAGAACGGCACAATCACGTGTAGCTAGCGCTGCCCCGCGACATCCTGTTTCGCGAAACCACCGTGCTATACTCGCCGCCATGACTCGAACTGATGGCAGAAAGCCGGACGAGCTGCGCTCGTTGCGGATCACGACCGATTACCTCCCCTGGGCTGAGGGATCGGTGATGATCGATCTCGGCGATACACAGGTGCTCTGCGCGTGCAGCGTCGAAGACCGTGTGCCGAACTTTTTGCGTGGTACCGGATCGGGCTGGGTGACAGCGGAGTACGGCATGCTGCCGCGTTCGACGATGGAACGCACACAGCGCGAGGCGCAGGCCGGGCGGCCAAGCGGACGGACGCAGGAGATCCAGCGCCTGATCGGCCGGTCGCTGCGGGCCGTCACAAACGTCGACGTCCTCGGCGAGCGCACCTTCACACTTGACTGCGATGTCCTCAAGGCGGACGGCGGTACTCGCACCGCGTCGATCACTGGCGCGTACGTTGCGCTGCGGCTCGCGATGGCGAAGCTGGTTGAGGGCGGTCAATTGTCCTCGATACCGATCTCTACCGCCGTTGCGGCGACGAGCGTCGGCATCGTTGAGGGCGTCATGATGCTTGACCTGTGCTACGAAGAGGACTCGACTGCGCAGGTCGATTTCAACGTCGTGATGACAGGCGACGGCAAGCTCGTCGAGGTGCAAGGCACCGCGGAGCACGATCCGTTTACGCGGGATGAGATGGACAATCTGATGGCGCTGGCGGACGCCGGGATCCAGCAGTTGCTGGAAGCGCAGGCGGCGGCGCTGGCCTAGGCGTACTCGCCGAGGAACGTGCCTCCGAGCACGTGAACGTGGCCGTGCGGCTGGCTCTGCATGGCATCGTGACCGAAGTTGGACAACACGCGAAAGCCGTTCGGGCAATGCTCTATCCCTACCTGGACAGCAACCTCCGCCACGCGACTCATGTTCGTCCAGAGCTCTTCCTGACTCCAGTGCTCCTTCGGCACAACGAGCATCATGGTGGGCACCCAGCGCAATCGATTGCGGAAGACGATAACGTCTTCGTCCTCGAAGAGGATGTCGGCAGGCTCAGTGTGAGCGATGATCCGGCAAAAGGTACACCAGTCTTCCATCAGGCGGCCTGCCCAGTGTAGGAAGGCGGCGTCCGGAGGGCAACCGGCTCGTTCCAGTGCCACGCCTCATGCTATAGTCCCAGGGCCATGCCGCTCGCGCCACGAATGAGTCCTCTTACCCTGCATGGCTGACTTCCGCCCCTTCCGCGCGCTGCGCTATCGATCCGATGTTGTCGGGAAGATCGACGAGGTTCTGTCGCCGCCGTACGATGTGATCGGTGCGGAACAGGAAGCGGTCTTACGCGCGGGCAGCCCCTATAACATCATCAATCTCGAGCTGAGCGATCAACGGCCGGACGATAACGAGCAGTCAAACCGCTATACGCGAGCCGCGGCGCTGCTCAGCGACTGGCGAGCGAAGGGCGCGCTCGCGTTCGATGACAAGCCTTCGTACTACGTCTACGTCCAGGAGTTCGACCACGAGGGGACACACCACCGGCGCACTTCGCTCTTCGGGCGGCTGCGGCTCGAGCCATGGGAGGCGCACGTCGTCCGGCCACACGAGGAGACGATGGCGAAGCCGAAGGCCGACCGGCTGGAGGTGATGCGGCA
>JBKKBW010000187.1:0-4726 GCA_046713635.1 Dehalococcoidia bacterium | reverse complement strand
GCACAAAGGAGCCGGCTTTGAACAAGTGCTCCCACAGATCTGCGGCGCGTTGACGAAAGTGCTCGATAGCACGCCTGAGGATGCGTGGATCATCCTGGAGAACAGCGCGGGAATGGGCGGCAGCGTCGGCTCCAAGTTCACCGAGCTGGGCGCGATCATCAGCACGTGCAAAAGCGACCGCCTGCGCGTCTGCGTGGATACGGAGCATGCCTACGCGGCGGGGTACAACATTGCCGATCCCGAGGGCGTGGAGGAGGCGATGGCAGAGTTCGGCCGCGAGATCGGTCTCGATTGCCTCGTCGCGGTGCACGCGAACGACAGCAAGATCCCGCTTGGTGGCGGCGTCGACCGGCACGACAACATCGGTGAAGGTCACATCGGCCGCAAAGGCTTCGAGGTGATCATGGCGCACAAGGCGTTCGCCGACGTGCCGTTTCTCTTAGAAGTACCAGGTTACGAGAAGGAGGGCCCTGACAAGCCCAATGTCGATGCGCTCAAAGAGATCCGAGCGAAGGTGACGAAGGCGAAGCCGGGCAAGAAGTAGCGCCGGCTCTAGCTGCTCACGGTCGCAGCTTCCTGAGCGCCCGGCACTGGCGCCTTCACCCCGTAGCGTTCCTCCAGTAGCTGGACGAACGCCTGCGCAGCGCGGCTGAGCGGGCGCGCGCGACGGTAGATGACCGCGATCTGCCGCTTCGGCATGATGAGGCCGGGCACATGGATGTGACGCAGTTCGCCCGCGTTCACTTCGCGCTCGACGGCCACCCTGGGCAGCATGGCGATACCGAGTCCCTCCTCTACCATCTTCTTCGTCGCTTCCATGTTGTCGAGTTCCATCGCCGGCGAAACCAGCACTCCGGCTTGGCGGAGCGCGTTGTCGACCAGAGCGTAGTAACCAGACCCTTTGTTGAACATCAGCAGGGGCTCCTTGCTTACCTGCTCGAGGGACGCGGCGCCCTCCTCACCAAACGGGTGCTTCGCCGAAGCGACCAAGACTACCTCGTCCTCGTACAGCGGAACCGTGACCACGTCGGGATGGCCGATACTACGCTCGAGGCCGACCTGCACCTCGTCCGCAAGGACCATCTGCGCGATCTGGTCCGAGTGTTCGGTCTGCACAGAGACTTCGACCTTGGGATAGCGTGATCGGAACGCTTTCAGAAGACCGGGTAATACATAGGTGCTGATGGTAGGCGCCGCGCCCAGGCGCAACGTGCCGAGCTCGAGCTCCTGTAGGGAATGGATGGCGTCGCGGCCGTCGTGGAGCGCCTTTAGCACGCGCTGGGCGTGGGGCAAGAACGCTGTACCGGCCTCGGTCAGAGTGACGCCGCGGCCGTTTCGCTCGAAGAGTGTCTCGCCCAAATCACGCTCGAGCGACTGGATCCGCGCTGTCACGGAGGGCTGAGTTAGGCCCAACGTCTCGGCGGCGCGGCTAAAGCTCCGCTGCGTAGCGACTTGAAGGAACGCTTCGAGTTGTCCAAGGTCCATCGCGCGTCAATCGAAACATTCTATAGGATAGATAGCGAAGTATAACACTAGCGACACTCGCCGTGGTGTCAGCACCTCGCTATAATGCCAGCAACGGGAGGATCTAGTGCCCAAACCACCACGCAGTCAGCGCAGGGGCCAACCACGCCCTCAGCCGCGGCGGCCAATGCCCGGCACAGCGGCAGCAGCCGCGGCGCCGGCCGTGGCCACGATGCCAACTCCCGCCGCCGCGCCCAGCGAGGCAGCCCGAGAACGCTCCCTTAGCCGTTTCACGGCGCGAGACTATGGCTATGTCCGGCGCGAGATCGGACGGATCATCGTGCTGGCGGTGGCGATCTTTGTCCTGATCGCCGTCCTCTCCTTCTTCCTGCCGTAGGCAGGCCCTGCCCTAACGTAGGCGGCCCATCGCTACAACCGCCGCGACGATGGTCGCGATCCAGCCGAACGTGTCCTCGCGCAAAAGATCGGTGAACTCTACATTGAAGTTCCGCAGCGAGCTCAGGAGGACGGCGTCGCGGACCAAAAACGCGACCACTACGCCAACGACCGCTATCGCCTGTAAGGGCACGCCAACCTTCCGGTTTGTGGCCACGCTGATTGCCTCGCCAACGCAGTAGCCGACTGCAAGACCCGCCATCAATGAAAAGAAGCCGCCAGCGAAGCCGAACAGGAACGCCCAGGCGACGCCGAGCACCGCGCCAGCGACGACGCCAGCGGCCAGCGCACGGAGCAAGAACAGGGCGGAGATGTTGTACTGGGGGAGCTTGCGCACGTTCGCGCATTCGCGGCAGCGGGTGCCAACCGGGGTGTAGACCAGACAGCGCGGACAGATCGGCTTGCCACACTTGCCGCAAGCAAGTTCCGTCTCAACATTGGGATGCGTAGCGCATTGCATGGGCAGCGTTGTCTAGCAGCCTACCAGTAGTGAGGCGTTAGTCGAAGTCGTGTTATGTAGCGCTACTTGGCGCGGCTGGCCATGCGCTCGCGGCCGAGCGCGAGGATCGCCTCGATCGAACTCTCCGGCATCTGACTGTACGTGTTGCCGGGTAGCGGCTCTTCACGCCCGAAGATCCCGTGGTAGTCGCTTCCACCCAGGGGAATGATTTCGTAGCGCTCCGCTGCCATGCGCAGCCGCTCGACCGTCTCCGGCGGGTAGTCCTTGTAGAAGACCTCCATCGCAGCCAGCCCCGCGGCCTTTAGCTCCGTCAGGATCGCGTCTAGGTCATCTAAGTCAGCCGGATGCGCGATGCACGGCACGCCACCCAGGCGCACGATCGTGGCCACCGCTTCAGCCGGCGTGAATTTCTCGCGCTCGGCGTACGCGGGTCCGCTGCGCCCGATGTACTTATCGAAGGCTTCTTTGACGTTGGCTACGCAGCCGCTCTCAACGAGCGCGGCAGCGACGTGCGGCCGGCCGACCGATGCGTCGCCCGCGTGACGCTGTACCTGCTCCCAGGTCACGTCCAGCCCGAGCGCGCGCAGCTTCTCCACCATGCGCTCGCCGCGGCCGCGCCGTCCTTCCCGCAGACGCGCGAGCGTACCTTGTAGCTCTTTGTCCTCGGGCAGCAGGTAGTAGCCGAGCACATGCACTTCGCCGCCCGGGATGTCGGTTCCAAACTCGACGCCGGGGATCAACGTTAGGTCCGGGAAGCGCTCTGCAGTCTTACGTGCTTCCGCCACGCCCTCGGTCGAATCGTGGTCGGTGAGCGCGAGCACGCGAACGCCCTGGCTGTATGCCAGCTCGACGACGTGCGCGGGCGGGTATGCCCCATCCGACGCCGTGCTGTGACAGTGGAAGTCGCCTCTCGAGACCACTACGCATACTCCCGGTCTACGCGCTCGATGCGATTCGCCTTACCCGTTGTCGCGTCGACCTCGACGAGCACCGAGTTGAACAGCACAGGGCCGTCATTCTCGGCAACCGGCATGCGCGCCGGCATCCCCGTCGTGAAGCGGCGCAGCACCGACTCGATGTCGCACCCGATGATCGACTCGCTCGGCCCCACCATGCCAACGTCGGTGACGTACGCCGTTCCGCCCGGCAGGATACGCGCGTCCGCTGTCGGCACGTGCGTGTGCGTTCCAACGACCGCCGAAACACGACCGTCCAGATAGCGCCCCATCGCCTGCTTCTCACTCGTTGCCTCGGCGTGCATATCGACGAACACGATCGCGTGCTCGTCCACGCCCGATAGCGCGGCGTCCGCTGCGCGGAACGGGTCGTCGATCTCCAGCATGAAGGTACGGCCCTGCAGGTTGAGCACGGTTACGCCCTTCTGCGTCAGCACGCCTCTGCCAGGCGCCGAAGGCGGGTAGTTAGCCGGTCGCAGTATCGCTGACTCTTTATCGATGATCGTCAGGATCTCCTTTTGGTCCCAGATGTGGTTGCCGGATGTGAGCACATCCACACCCGCGTCGAACAGCTCCTGCGCCGTCGATGGCGTCAGCCCCCGTCCTGCCGCCGCGTTCTCGCCGTTGGCGATCACCAGGTCCAGCTTCAGTTCCTCACGCAGCGACGGCAGCAGGCCGGCGACGGCCTTCCGCCCCGGCTTCCCGATCACGTCGCCGATCATCAGGATGTTCAAGATAGGACGCTCCGTTATCGCGCGTACTCCGTTGCGCGCGTTTCGCGGACGACGGTTATCTTGATCTGGCCTGGATAGTCCAGCGTCTCTTCGACGGCCTTGCTGATGTCACGCGCCAGCCGCATCGCCTCCATGTCGTCGATGGCCTCCGGCTTGACGATCACGCGCACTTCGCGGCCCGCCTGGATCGCGAACGCCTTTTCGACGCCGTTGAAGCCGGTCGCGACGCTCTCCAGCGCCTCCAGCCGCTTGATGTAATGCTCCAGCGTCTCTTGCCGCGCCCCAGGCCGTGCCCCGCTGATCGCGTCGGCTATCTGTACGACGATCGCTTCTACGGTCGAAGGCTCGACCTCGTCGTGGTGCGACTCGATGCAGTGCACAACTTCCGGGCTGGTCTTGAAGCGACGGGCAAGCTCGGCGCCAAGAAGCGCGTGCGTACCTTCAACGTCGTGGTCGATGGCCTTACCGAGGTCGTGCAATAGCCCGCCCCGGCGGCAGATGCTCACGTCTGCACCGATCTCGTCCGCCAGCATGCCCGCGATGTGCGCCGTCTCCACCGCGTGCTTGAGCTGGTTCTGGCCGTAGGATGTCCGGTACTTGAGCCGGCCGAAGGTCTTCAGCACCTCCGGGTGAATCCCAGGGCATTTCGCCTCAAT